>JBFMCE010000001.1:0-77055 GCA_040754655.1 Bdellovibrionota bacterium
CAACGCTTGCAACCAAGGCGGCCGTATACTGATAAATCTTGGTTTTAGCGGCCGAATGCTTGCTCTGCTCGATTTTCTTCATGAGCACCGCAAGCTCATCGTGGGGCGCTGATGGAGTTGAGGGTTTATTGATTTCCAGGAACTTCACTAATTTTCCGTCATTTTCATTGCTCATTGTTTATACCTCGATCCCCATTTTCAAAAGCAGGCGCCTCAATTCCGCCCTCGCATAATGGAGCCTTGACTTCACGGTGCCTAAGCTCTCGTCGGTGAGTTCGCCGATCTCTTCAAGCGAGAGATCTTGGAAATACATCAAGACAATCACGCTGCGATGCTCGAAGCTGAGAAGGTTCAATGCTTTTTCCAGGGCTTGTTGATTTTCGAAGCTTGCCCTGCTTTCAAGGCTTCGATCATCTATGAGATTCAAGGCCTGTTCTTCAGCGGCCATTTGGAGGTGGTTTTTCGTTTTTCTCCAATGATCTTTGGCCAGATTGATCGCGATCTTGATGACCCAAGTGCTTTCTTCCGAGCGTCCTTCAAATTGCGAGTATTTTTGCCAGCACCTCACGAAAACTTGTTGGGTCAGATCATCCAAGTCATTTTTTCCTATGAGATGATAGAGGGTTGAACGCACTAGCCGCTCATAGGCGCGATAGAAGGTGGGAAAGTCTTTTCGACCTTCCTCCTTCTTCTCGCTCGGTCTTGGCCTTGTCTTGATTCGGAGCAAAAGCTCATTCCTCATCATTTTCGTCGTGGTTGTGGTTGCGCCATTTTCCCTTGCGCTTGTCTTTTTGCTTTTCGGCGATTTCCATCAATTGTTTTCTCTGTTCGGGGGTCATTACCGCTCGTACTTTCAGCATGCGTTCAAATCTGCCTTTTTGAAGCTCAGCGCGCTTTGCTTGGATTTCAGAAAATTGTTTGCGCAGTTCATCTTCAGAGGCGTCGCTTGCCATTTTCTTTTTCAACTCTTCATGCGACGTCTTTAAAGATTCGCGTTGGTCTTTCCTATCGGACCGAGCTTCTTTGCGGATATCCTGGAGCTTTTTCTTTTGCTCTTCGTTTAGGTTGAGTTGTTTTAGCGTTCTCTGGTGAAAAAGATGGTCAAACCCGTCGCTAGGACCTCCCTTGCCACGAGCGTAACTTGTAGACACAAAAGCTGCTTGCAAGCAGGCTGCCGCCATTACGCCGGCGAACCAATTGAATTTCCTTCGTTTTGCCGAATTTTGCATTTCATCGACCTCCAGTAAGTTTGATCCTGAATTGGACCCTCATGAAGGTTAGACGCGCACAAGGCGAAAAAGGTTCAAATCTTTATCTCACGAAAAAAGTTAAGCCTTAGTGCCTCGATTTTTCACGAGAATTCCCACTAAGATCAATATGAATGCCAAAAGGCGAATCAAATAAACGAAAGTTCGGGGTTCATCACTAAGCTTGAGAACGGTGGGAAGGATGCGTTCTACGCTTAAAATCCAGAATGCGAAAGCGAAGATCTGAAACAGCCTGTCAGAGGTCTGTTTCCAGAAACGAAAAAAGAACAAACCAACCACCCAACAGGCCATTGCAGCCGCGCCGGAAACCAAAGCATACATCATAAAGCATTACCTCTAAGCCGTCTGATCATGGCAAAGACTCCAAGATCAAACCATAGATGAGTGCGCACAAACCCAATAGGGCAGGCACGATTCTCCACACGGATAGATCGATCATCGGAACCACAGTCACGTCAATGAGCAATAATGCGTTGTTTAGGGCGAACCCCAGGAAACAAAGAGAACTCCAGAAGAGCATCCTGGTTCGATTGCTCCGGTAGCCTCTAAACAAGAGCCAGGCGCAAAGCAAGCTTGTGAGCGTGCAGAGGCTGTATACGATTTCAGCCATCTTTGGGATCCTTTCTGATCTTGAACGCGTCGGCGAAGCCGCGCAGGCGTTCTACGGGCCGATCATAAATTAATGTGATAATGCGTAAATTGTAGGTCGCGTAGGCTGCGATCAACGCCGCAACCTTCGCGGCTAATTCCTCGTTTTTTGGTTGATACCGGTAGAGCCGTTCTTTTTGGATCTTGCTTGTCTCAATAAAGATGCCTTTTGAAGAAAAGTCGGCCAAGTATTTTGCCGTTGACGAATCATTTCCGCGGAGTTCTTGGGAGACCATTGACGCCGACCACTCCTTTTTTGGGTGAGTCGCAAGGAGCTTAAGAACCTCCAGTTGCCCGACAGACTCAATATACTCAAGGATGAAACTCTTCAGTGATTCATCCAGTGCCGCTTTCTCAGTCAAGAGCTCTCCAGCGAAGGGTTAAGAACGTCAGCGTCGTTCATGGCATTTTTTTTCCTCTTTTTCGACCTAATTCTTGATTCAGATTTTCGATTTCCTTGTCCTTATCGTCAATTTTGCGCTGAAGGTCAGCAATTTTTTTCTTCAGTTTATCGCGTTCTTTTTTTGCATGGGACTCATCATTGATAAGCCCCTCGTCTTCTTTTTCTTTCATCACGGTCCGCCCTGCAAAAGCATTTCAGTGGGAGGGTTTTTTGCCCGGGCAATGCGATCGATTTCTGCTAGCAGTGAACCAGCCCAACCGTATACATTTTTCTCGGATACGACTTTTCTCAGTCTTTCCATGCGAATTCTTCGTTCGGCCTGAGGCATCGAGAGTGCAGTGTGCAATGCTTGGGAGCATTCGTCGATGTCGTACGGATTGACCAAAAGCGCATCGGTGAGTTCACGAGACGCCCCTGTAAAGGTGCTCAATATGAGCGTTCCATCGAGATCGCCGTGCGCCGAGATGTATTCTTTGGCGACCAGGTTCATGCCATCGTGCAGCGAACTTACGAAGCAGACTTCGGCCGCTCGATAAAAGCGGAAAAGTTCCGGGGCGTTGTGGTGTGCGAGCATCAAAAGAATCGGAGACGTATCCGCCTGAGAGAACTTCCAATTTATTTCGTCAGCGACTTCCTGCACCTCGGCGTTTAGGTCTTGGTAGCGCTTGATGTGGGTGCGGCTCGGGGCGCCAATTTGCACGAAGACGAATTTCCCCACGTAACTGGGATTTTTCTCTAGGAACCGCTCAACGCTTCGCAAGCGTTCGATGATTCCTTTCGTATAGTCCACTCGATCGACGCCAATGCCTATTTTTATATCTTTTGGAAGGTTGAGTTCTGCCAAGAGTTCGGCGCGTTCGGCCGGGAAGGCTTCGACCGGGATGTCGTGGCGCGTCGGCCACTCGATGCTGATGGGAAAAGGTTTCACGTAACAAACGTGTCCTTGAATCGTTACTGAGAATTGTTCACGATCCACCCTGGCCTCGAGGTAGCGGTCTACTGTATCGAGAAAGTTATTGCAGTGAAACTGCGTATGAAAACCAATGAGGTCTGAGCCTAACATCCCCGTCAGCAGTTCTTTCCTCCAAGGGCAAATCCCAAAGGCCTCAGGGTTTGGCCAGGGGATGTGCCAGAACAAAGAAAGAATCGCGCCAGGCTTCTTCTCCCGAATCATCTGGGGAAGTAGCGCGAAATGATAGTCTTGGATCAACGCAATCGGGTTAGGGGTCGGGTTTTCTTCAACGAAGGCTCTGGCGAATTTTTCGTTTACGCCGGAATAATATTTCCAATCTTCACTCTCGAAGTGCGGTCGCGCATGCGCGATATGGCATAAGGGCCAAAGTCCCTCATTCGAAAAGCCATAATAATAGCCTTGTTCCTCAGTCTTCGTCAGCCAAACGCGTTTGAGCGCGTACTCTGGTTTTTCGGGTGGAACTAAAAGTTTGCCCGACGCATCCGAGGTTTGGCGATCGGCTGTTCCGCTTCCATGGGCGATCCAAAGTCCCGAGCACGCTCGAACGATGGGTTCGACTGCCGTGACCAAACCGCTTGCCGGAAACAGAACCTCGATTTTGCTTCCCTTTTTATTGTGAACATAGGGTTCGCGGTTGGCGATGACGCAAATCTGCGAGTCACCAAAGAGCTTTTGGACTTCCGTCCTGAGGCGCGAGGGATTCCAAGCAAGTCCCGACTCCGAGTCCTTGACGATCTCTTTTGCGTGTCGCAGTTCGCGCATGACTTTTGAGAGATCTTTGGCGAGAGGAGAGAACTCTGATCGCGACAAAGATTGACTGACTTTGCTTGTTTCGCCACTCACCAAGCTTTTAAAGACGGATTTTAAGCGATTTACCGCTTTGCTCATGCTCCAGCGATAAATTGCCAAAGTAATGCCGAAGAATAGAAGCGAGATCATACAGAGTAAAACCACAAGATAGCTCTTGGTGGTTTCGTGACGCCTGTTCATGTAGCTTGTGTCGTGAAGCACGATCAGGTGGCCTAGCGTTTTGTCATCGCTCGCGATCGGAAAAGCGGCGCGATGAAGAACAAGCTCGCCAAGTTTCGTGAAAACAGAGCTGGGGTCTTCTCGGTTTTCTTCGAGAGATGCGCAACTTACCTCAGACGGGACAGCATCGCTCTTCGCAATGAGCTTTCCTTCCGGTGAGCACACCAGGGCCCCAGTGAGCCTCTCATCTCGACTGATGCGGTTTAAAAGTTTTTTGACGGCCGCCGGATTCTTAGACTCGAGGTTATCCACCAAATAGTCGTGCGTGCTCTCGGAAACAAGTCTTGATCGTCTTGCAAGGTCGTTGGTAAGCCATTGCCGTTCAAGTTTCTCCATCGCTTTCAGCGACGTGAAAATTGCGACAGCAATGACAGGCGCTAAAAAAATCAAAAATCGTAAGCCAATCGGCATCGGAGAGACAATACCTTATTGATTCGGAAATTCCAATGTGGAATATATTGTATCTGGATTTTACGAATCGATAGAGGTCTGATTCAAGATGAAAGAAGCCAAGCGTCTTAGCGGTAACCAAATTAATTGGAACCAAGTTTACTATTTTTCAGAGGTGGCCGCCTCGAGTTCGCTGAAAGACGCGGCGAAAAAACTCGGTGTGAGTCCGTCAACTTTGAGTGAGCACATCGCTCAACTTGAAAGAGACCTTGAAGTGCAGCTTTTTTTTCGTCAACACCGGAAACTTTCGTTGACCCCCGAAGGAAACCGTCTTTTCCTGCGCGCCAAGGAAATGTTTGAGGCTGGCCAACGGCTGATCGATGTGGTGTCGCCGGTGCCGCTTGGATGTTACCCAATTTCAATCGGGTTGGTCCCTTGCCCCTCTCTTCAAATCGCATATTCGGTGATCACCGATTATTCTAAGAGGTATGGACCTTTGAGCATGAAGCTCTTCCACTCGAAGCATCAGGGGCTTGAAGCCAGTCTCGCGAAGGCGGAGTTTGATTTTGGGTTCTCTGATCGAAAACCAGAAAGAAAAGATCTCGTTTATCACTGCATCTCGGTTTCTGATATCCGGTTTTATGTCTCTTGCTCACATGAAGGCACTTCGCTCACCGATCTTTTGGGTTCGATGCCTCTTCTGATCTGCAATCCCGAACCGAATTCCCGGACATTTTCGGAGCAGGCGCTCATAGATGCCGACTTGGCGCCAAACTCGGTGATCACTTCCGATTATCCTAGCTCGCTCACGGAGCTGTGTGAGCGGGGCCTTGGCATCGGCGTATTCAGCGAAGAAGTGTTTTCAAGGTCAGAGTCGAAACGTCTTAAGGCACTGGATACTCCGAGAGGAGCTCCAAAGTTGCAGGATCATTTGTATGTTCTATGGTCAAAGGAAGCGGAAAACACTGAAGCGGTCAGGCACTTGAGAGAGCTGGTTCTCACTGAAAGCGCCTGAGCTCAAGGTAAGGCTTTGGTTTTTCAGCTCATGCGGCGACGGCCGGTAGAATCTGCCTTCTAGGAAGAATTTCAAACCCTGATTAAAATTGGGGCATGAGATTCTTTTGCGCTTTTTTATTGGCTTGGGTGGTAATCGTCTTCAGTGGTTCAGATGGCTTTGCCACCAGCAATAGAACCAAGAATCGCGTTGGTTTTTATGTCGCCGGGAATGGCGATCCTGCGGTCTCAGCAGCCGGCATCAACGCCGGATTGAATCTTGGTGATATGTTTCGGTTGAACGCCGGTATTGGGGGCGCGAACAGCTCGTTCGGCGACAATATCGGAAAAGCCCTGTACAACGGCACGGTCGCTCCGCTTGGTTACTTTCTTTCATGGATTGTTTATCAGATGTTCGTGAACCCCTTTTCTAGGAGGGCAGGTCCTGATTATCGTGATTTTAGGCGACGCTACGATCCTGGGCAATCGATCTTCACTTACGGCGCAGGAGCCAAAGTTTTCGTACCCGGTCTAAGCTTCAGTCCGGTCGCTGGAATTGGTTTCTCTCGCTACTCATCGAAGCGGCATCCTTATGGGCTTGATGATTCCGGGAGCCACGCCTATTACAGCGCAGGAGTGGATTGGCAATCATCTTCGGGATTCAACCTTGGAGCTGGTTACAATATCTGTCCCAAGTTGTCCGACGGCGCCTGCGGGATTTATGTCAACATCGGGGGCTTCTTCTAACTTCAGGTTTTTCCAAGACTCAAATTGAAAAACTATTTTCCTTTGGTACACTGAGACACCCATGCCGGCATCAGAGAAAAGAATAGAACCAAGGCGCAATGTCTATCATAAATGGGTTATTGCGATTTCTCCCTCGACCGAAGAAGGGAAAGCTCAATCTGAGTTTGTCTCGGGCATCATCATTGATTTAAGCTCAAAGGGAGTCGGAGTTTTTTTGCCCGAGTACATTGATGTGCAAACCCGCGTGGTCGCTCTTGTGAAGGCGAACGGCTCAGAGCAACAGGTTCATGCTGAAGTCCGCTGGTGCAATAGGATCCCCACCTCAGGGCGAGTGATAAAAGCCAAGGACACGGCCTTGCGTTGGCGCGCCGGCTTGCGCTTTGACTTCCAGTCTGACGAGCAAAGACAAGCCATTAAACAGCTTTATGAGACCCTAAAGTAACAAACGGCTCTAGGTTCAGCGTGCCCTTGCTCCGAGGTCGAGCAAGTTGCCGTCTAGATGAGAAACCGATTGCTTCTTCCCTTCCACATTCTCCAGTCTCATGAAACGGAAAAGCTCATGAAATCCTTGTCTGGTTTTAGGTTCAAAATCAACGTCAATCCCGGGAATTTTATTTCGAGCAAAGCTTTGGGCAATGGGTAAGAGCAAAGAGACGAAGTCCCCTGGGTATTGCGCCACCTGAGACTCTTTCCAGCGCGAAAGATGACGCTTAAACTCAGGTTCAGGCATTTTAGCCAATGCATCGATGTCGTATCCCAGCCAGTGCAGCACCGTTGGGGCAAGGTCGACAATGGTAGGGTGAGTGCGTTCTTGGTTTGCGGGTTGAAGCACTGTTTTGCCCTGTGGATCGACGCTCGTCCGATAGCGAGAAAAGGCCATAAGGTTTTCACTAGGCGGAATCCCTGGTCCTGAGGCAAGAATGATGGTCCGCTTTTCTTCTTTATGCAAACCGCCGTGTCCGCCGGCGTTGTCGCCAAAGTTCCAACCCTGCGCGTGCATCAGCGTGAGATCGCCAATAGCGGGATTGGTTGAATAAAGGTAAGAACCCATTCCCGCCACGGCATTATGATAATAGTGATCGCGTTCAACGCTAAGGTCATTCCACTCATTGTAGGTGCGGTAACGGAGATTCCGCTCTTTAGGGAGGTCATAACCCAAGGGATCTCGGTTCTTGGTGACGCGATAGGCGTAAAGCAATTCACCCGTATTGGCATCTCTGCGAACGACGATTTCGCCTCTGTTCTCGAAACGATCCATGACCACGATCTCGGTCTGTTTTGGGAGAGGCTCAGCCGGGGAAATCTTGTGGTTGTCTTTTCGAACGAAAATCAACCCCACGCTCGGAAGGGCTTTTAACGTCGCGAAGAGTTTTCGATTTGAAAGGATAGTGCTGTAGCTTGGTCTTGTTTTCCATGAGGCATGATCCTTCCCTGATGAGGCGGGCAAGAAAATTTCAGCGTTGTTTTTTGCGCCTCCCCCATAGACGACTTCCACGTGCTTCTCGTAAAAATCTGACAGGAACTTTTTCTCTTCGGTGTTGTAGTGGGCGTCGCCTTTGAGATGGAGTTTCGTCAAGACGTCAATGATGGTCGGTTCGGCCGGATCAACGTATTGTTTCTCCGCGTGCTCGATCTTGCTCTTACCATAAGAAAACAAGAACCAAAGTGCATCAAGGGCGTCGTCTTTGAAGTCTGCGATGAGATTTGCGAAAAAATTCTTAGCCCACACCTGCGACTGAAGCACCGAGTTTTTCACGATGGTTGATTGCCAACGCTCAATTTTATGGGGAAAAGAGAGTTCCAGCGGCAAGTGCCTGTCGTCTATCCCTATTTTTGCCTCGGGATGGGTAGATAGCTTGGAAGAAGGTATGGCGATTTCCAGGCCGCGATTCAACGCCTCTAAGAAAGAAACCTCCTCGGAATCAACTTCGCGCCCGTAGTGCCGGTTGTTTTCATTGTCTTCGGCCATCATGTATTTGGTGTCGACCATCCCGTGATCACCGAAAAACAAGAATAGCGTTTGTTCGAAAAGCGAGTTTTCTAGCCGTCCCCTGCGAACGTAGTTCTCAATCCCCGGCTGCGTCTTCTTTTCAAAGCAATGATCCGAATCCCTAGTGCAGTCAAATCTGAAGCTTCGAAGCGTGTTGATGAGCCTGCCTATCTCAATGTCCACGACGATCATCCCGAGAACGTAGTGAGGCTCGGCGTAAGCAAGTGCCGGCGTTGTCGAGGTTGAGAGTCCGAGCGATGTCTGTTCAGAGTTGAAAGATTCGATCTTCGGCAAAACGAAGCAAAACTCTTGAGGGCGTCCGCTATAGGGGTTCCTGCTTATTTTCGTAAAGTGCCCTAACGCTTTTTCTTTCTTGAGTGGGCCTTTTTGAAATGATTTTTTGGTCAATACGGTCCTTTGGTCGGAGTCATTTTCAATCAGCTTGAATACTTGCTCCATCCGTTGGTCCTCGACAGCATCGAGACTTTCGCGAGAGACGCAATATTCACCTTCGGTTGAAATACGTTCATGAAGAGACGCTACTGCGCCCATCAAGTGAGAAAACTCATCGGCGCAAGCGAGCAACGAGGTTGAAAGCGCGGGAATTTTCTCGGAAGGCGATTTTGCGATGCGCTCATAAACCTTTTGGATCCCAGCCATCGTCGCGTGGGCTTGGTCATAGTAGGTGTGCTGCAAAACCGCCATGCCGCCTTCGCCAAAAGCGCTTGAGTAGTTTTTGAAAGGGACATTCCTGCGATGCAGTGCAAAGCCTGAAGTCACTGTTTCGCCTTCATAAGTAAGGTAGTCAAAAAGCGTGGGGTTGCTCGGAAATTCAAGGCCTAGCTCGTAGTTGATGACTTCAGGTGGGTCGAGCCAAAAATTTTTGAACTGATAAGAGGTTCGGTTGAACTGCCACCAGCCTGCGATCGTCGTGTCTCTTCGGGAAGTGAGGTACGATTCAATTACTTTCATTGTTTCTGACTTATCAACCGTGGAAGCATCGTAGGAAACGCGCCCGCGAGCCAGTAGAAGTGAGAAATGAGGGAGCTGGCCAGCCTTCAACAGCTTCTCGAATAGATCTGAACGGAAGCCATCCAAGTGCATCATGTGCACATGCCGTTTTAGGGGATCTCTTTTGGCCTTCGTGAAGAAGGCCATGTTTTCTTGCGCTCCGGCATTCAAACAGAAGCTCAAGAGGCATAAAAGGGGGCCTGTGATCCAGAAATTGAAGCAAACGGGAAAAAGCCTTTTTACGGTTCGCCAGCTAAAGGAAACGTTCAGCGCTTCTTGCATAAAAATCCCCGGGATAAAGTTCAAAACTAAATAGAATCAATTGGAAAAGCCCTGGTGTTGCTGCTATAACACGACGCACTATGATTTCAAGATTTATCCTCGCCTGCATCGCCTTGATGGCAACCTCTTTTTGCGTTTTTGCTAATGATGACAAAGTCAATTCTTCTCCTGGCGGAAGGTGTGAATGGTTGGCGACGCCGCCAAAACCTCAAAGCACAGTCTCGATGAAAAAAGTTGAGGCCAATGATCCCGAGGCGCATTTGAAGACAGCGCTGGCGGCTCGTGAAACGAAAGAGACGCAAGGCGTGCGAGGAACCAAGGCTTTCGTTGAAGACATCGTTAAAGCGAGGAAAGCCCAGGGCGAGCTTAGAACCCGGCAGGAAGAAGATTCGGCGCGCGCTGAGCTTGAATTTACGGCGCTTACCGACCATGGCTTTTTGCAAAAAGTTATCTTAAGGGTGCTTGCGGCCAAAAAAATCAGTGATGCGTCGGCCATTCGAGCAACCCTGGAAGCGACCCCTGGCCGATTGAAGGAAAACGACTTTAGTTTGATTCATGACATCGTGAATACGCTGGTGCGTGAGATTGATCCTGACCTTGATTACAACGAGAGAAGCGAGATTCCCGAGTTAGCGAAAGAGTTTGGCTACAAAGACACGGTTGAAGGGCGTCGGGAATACAGAGAGTTCGTGACTCTCTGGAGGACTCATCAGCGCCAGAACTTTAGGCTCGTAGGGATTCTGGTCACCGACCTTCTCGTAGAAGTGTCAAAACCTTTCATTGATCAAGTGATCGCTCTACGAGGCGGGGCCTTAAAGAGGCTCTTGGTGCGGGTCGAGCCCGCGGAGCTGCTTGAACGCAAGCAGCTCGTCAATCTCGGGAATGTGAAGCTTGGTAAGGAAGAGGCTTATAACTCGAAAGAGCTTTTTGATTATCTTGACTCGTCACATGAAGCCTTTGTGAATTACTTCGTCGTCACGAACCTGCAGTATCTGACGCCAACGCAATTGGTATCGCTATTGAAACGCCACGGGAAGGTTTTGACGAAAGAGGCGAGGGAGGAAGCTGAGGCTCATGTCTACGATTCTCTGATCCAGAAACTCGAAAATAGCATGGCGGGCGCATATCACCCCGGTGAAGCGGGTGAAGCGATGGCGTCGCTGAAAGACTTTTTCGGCGTCGCAACGAAATACAACTATGAGGGTTTCGTGCCGACTTATGGTTCCCGTCTCAGGCTCGAAGAGCTTGATGGGCTTATTGGCCTAGAAGCCTTTGGCAGGCTTCCAGCGGATGTGCAAGAAAAGGTTCAGTACCAGCGCTTGGTTGCTTTTTATGAGCATGTCATTGAGCGCGTGAAAGGGCAGGGCAAGAGAGCGTTTTCGCGTGATGCGCTTTTGAAGCTCTTTGATCAAAGGGCAAATGAGATCGATCAGAGGAAGGGCGCGGTAAATAACCCTCTACTGCAAATGCAGCTCGAACTCATGGCGGCTTTCTTGAATAGCGAGCACGGGCATCATAGGCCTGCAGAGAACCCGAATTACAGCGCTTGTAAAAACTGCGAAGTCGAAGGGGCGACTTATGAGCTCAGCATCCTTAAAAAGATGAGTGAGATGGCTCAGCGTTCATATGAAGCGTTGAGGGCGGGCGTGGACTTAAGTCCTCCTGCACCGGAAGGTGTTTTGAGGGCGTTTGACTTGGCTATTCAGCGGAACGAAGCGATCCTTGAAAAGGTTGAAGCAAGTCCCAAGAAAACTTTTCCCAATACGAATCCAAGGGCAGGCGGTTCTGGCGGCGAGATTTATGTTCTTGGGGCCTACGCGCAAAACATTATTGAAGCGACGAAGATTCAAGAGGGGCTTACGAGCCCCTATCAAAAAGACCTCATCGAATTTTTCGTCTTGATCTCGCGCGCGGAGATGCATCGCTACGAAAGCGGATATTCGAGCATCACTAAGGAAGGCGCGATAAGGCTCTTGAAAAAAGCGAATTTCATCTTAGTCGACATGCAAACCATTCTGTCCGGGCGAACCCTGCCGGGAGCGCCCATAGAGTGAGATTCGAAGTTAAGGAAACATACGGAGTACGAGGCAAAATGAGAAAAACAGTATTGATCATCCTGTTGAGCGTTCTGGGTTTGAGCTTTTCCGGTTGCGGTGACAAGAACCCGCAGGTCATTCATCCTTGCCTTGAGCTAGAGAAGAAAACACAGGTTGCCAAGGGTAAGACAGAGCAAGAAGCTAATATCGCGAAACAGGGTTACGAGTATCAGCGCAGAGGGTGTCAGGCCGGGGCTCAGTTTTCGAACGCGATGGCAATGACTTTGTTTTCAAGTGAGGTGCCGATTTTCCCGGAAGTGCTTTCCCGATATGGGAAGCATTATTGCGAGAATCTTCCGAAGCAGTTGTTGAAAAAGGAAGCGCGTTCAATGGGAGCGAGAAACTTTGAGAAAGATGTCGTCGAAGGTTGCCTTGAAGGGTCTGAACAGAGCGTCGAGAAATCTCCGCTCATCACGAAGCTCTATCAACCCGAAGGCAGGCCTCAGGCCAGCCCAGGGCTGGCGACGGATCCAAAGGTTGATGCGGCCTATGCTCAAGCCCGTCAGATGGTCGATCGCATGGCGGTGAAAACCCGGAACCTTGACGAGGCGATTCATAAACTCAATAGGCGTCAGCAAGCTTTGAACGCGAGAGATTATGCTCAATCGCGACTTAGCAGTGCCAAGAGCCAAGACGTGGCTGCCAAGGCGCGCCATGATCTTCTTCATGCCGATAGCGCGGGCATTTTTTCAAGAAGAGATGCGGCGCGTGCCGACGAAACCGATGCTCTGCAAGCTTTGAATGTCGTGAAGACCAGGGTGAGACCTCGTGAAGAAGAGTATCAGAGAGCAAAAGCCAGGGAGCATGAAGCCCAATTTGCGGAAACACTCGCTTCAACCCGCCTTGCTGAAATCAAGGCGGGGATCGAGTCGGCTAAATCCAGGGCGAAGAGCAATAATCAGGAGGCGGACCGTCTCTTTAAAAAAGCGAAAGAACTTGATTCGGAATAAGCCGAAACGCCAAGGAGTACGAAGATGAAGAATCAAACGAATTTAAATTTTTTAAAACCAATCCTTTTGGCGGGTATTTTGTGCGCAGTGTTTGCCGGCTGTGAAAAAGAGGAAGAAGTCACGAACCATATCCGAAAGACAGCTTGTGAGACTTTCAATGGGTCTGCGCTGAAAACTGATTGCGATCATGGCGTCATGTTCGCTTACGAAGCCGCGAAGGCATGGCACAAAGAGAAAATGCCTGTTGATCCGGCGGCTGTGTTCCATGCAGCTCTGGTCAAGTGCGTGAATGAAAAAGGGCCAAAACCAGAACTCAAGGTCAAGGGTAACGCCGATCAGTTGATGGCTTGTAACATTGGGATCTATGAGGCATTGAGCTTTCATGAGCAGACGTTGGCTTTGATCAAGATTGAGGCGATGGCTCTGGTTCAGGCGAGGCCTTCCATTTTCGCTGAAGCGGCGGTTCAAAATTTTTCCGAGATCCCCGCTTGTTTGTCGCAACAGACCCGACCAGAGCTTAATCCAGCTTGGACAGGTGGCTGCGTCGGTTTGTCTGATTTTTCAGGTGAACAACTGTATATCATTGCGCGCGAGGTTCAGGCGCATCAAGGACAGATCTTGGTGAAGGCTGAAGAACATCTCAAAGAAGCCATCGCTCTTGAAGAGGAAAAAAGGAGATTCGACGCAGAGACGGCTGAAGTCGAGCGGTCGATCGCCGAGTGGAATCGAAAAAAGCAAAACTTGGAAACTGCTTTACAACAGACGAGCCTTTCTCAAGACAGGACTTCCGCGTATCGAGAGGAAAAGCGGCAACTTGAGCTTGCGGAGGTGACTTATCCAGAGAGAATCAAGGCCGCCGATTGGAATACGGCCTCAGCAGTCGCGCAAACGCTTCTTTTGAATAATGAATTCTCAAGCCTTCAAGACGACCTGGAAGATGCGAAAGCAAAGGAGAAAAGGTCTGAAGACAATCTTGCTAGCGCGAAGAGCAAATACAAGAAAGCTAAAGCGGCGAAAGACCAACGTGATGAGGAGAAAGCCGAGGAAGAAAGAAGGAAGGCTGCCGCTGAAAGACGGAAGCAAGAGGAAGAAGAACAACAAAATCGCTCGAACACGGCTTGGCCTAGCGGTGGAGGGGGTGGCCTAGGCGGTGGAAACAAGAATCAAGGCGGCGGATCTTCGCGCGGCAGCAATTATAGCGGTGACGAAGAGTCTGACAAACCTTCGGGTTCGGGTAGCGGCGGTACATCACGAGGTTCTCGCTACTAAATTTGAAATTCAAAACAATGTTTTGAGAGAGCGGTCTGCTTGCCGTCATTGTTGGTTAACAATACGCGAGTTTGACCAGCCTTTGTTTGAGTTGATTGGCCTACAAACTGCATAAATCCGCGGAGTCATTTCAACGGTTGGGGGAGCTTTTTATGGCTTATCAGCTTGAATTTGCGGAGGAGCGCGTACTGCGGGACGAGTGTGCACGCCAGATTGGCCGCCACAAGGGATCTGCGGTTGAACTGAGGCGCGCCTATGATGCATTGAACGAGCTGGCCGTGATATCCCAATCCGTGGTGAGCCAGGCTTACAACGAATACAGACAAATTTACCTCGAGGCATTTCAAATCTACAATCGTGGAGATTTGCAAAATGCAGAGGTTCTGGCCCGCGCCGTGAAACATCTTTGTCGGGCGGCATGGTTCGATGCGAAGATTAAGCAACTTGAAAGCCATAGCGAGGATTTGCCTCATCTGCCTGGGCTGAATGAAAGCCCATTAAGTGGAATTGAGCAGGGAATTTTTGAAGTTGAAAGTAGACTGTCTCGACTGAAGCTTACGGGTCTCAGCGACCGGTTTGGGGGGCGCGCCCGAAAACACTTGCAGTGCATTAGAATGCTCGCCGACCGAAACTCGCTTCTCGCCGACACTTTCATGAAGGCAGCTTACGAATACTGTTTGGCCACCGAGATGCTGCATAAGATCGAATTCAAAGTAGCTGCAGCGTGACTTAGCCAGGCCTCTACTGATTTCGTGAGTTCCAGCCGAAAAGCAAACTGATGAATATCATGATGCGGCTAGGAATTTTTTTCCTGCTATTTGCCGTTCACGCATACGCTCAGGTAAAGATCGACACCGTCGTCAAAGACGACGAATCGGGAGTACGGTATCAGACTCGTTCAGAATTAGGACATGGCGCCGAGGGAACGGTTTATAAAGTCGAAGAACTGGCGCCCGATGGCACTTCGACCGGAAGGCACTGGGCTCTTAAGGTGATTGGTTCCGAGTTCCCATATTACGACCATTTTCGAGGACCTCGCATCGTAGCGCAATTGAGAGCGGAAAATCCTGAAAGCAAGGAACTCGATTTCTTCATTGCCGAAAGGCCCATTTCGCATTTAAGCGCCGTAGCCAATGGAAAAGAGACCCAGGTCGGAAAGGCGCTCCTTTCGGAGCTGCTTCCAGGGGTGAATATCTATTTATTGGGTAGGTGGTTTAAACTGTTTGATTTTCAAACAGGAGACCTAATATCTGCCGACCCGAAAGAAATAGAGCAACGAGTGCGTACCTTGTTCTTGCTGGCGCACGATAGCGTGGTGCCTTTGGATTATCTCGCGAAAAAAGGGTATGTTTTTCGTGACTACAAGCGCGCAAACATCTTGATACATCCAGGTCCTTCTCCACACTTCAAGTTGATAGATACGGGCATGGTTGAATCGCTAGAGCATATCAAAAATACGAAGGAACGGGCGGGCACTCCTCCTTTCATCGCGCCCGAAACGCTGGCTGATCCATTCAATCAAGACGCAATTGGCGAATTCTTGGACCGTTATTCAATTGCGCTCAATCTCTGGAGTGTCGCAACAGATTATAATGGATACCGTTTTTCACTGGATCTCGGGACCGAGCTTGTAAAGCGTCCGGAGATTCTGGAAAAAGTGAGGATTAATTTGAAAACACTTCATGAGTCGGGCCAGCTTTCTGAAGAAGCTTTAAGGCAGTTTGAATTCCTGAATAGATTCATCGTTTCGGCGCAGTCGCTAAATCCTTCTGAAAGAGGTGTGGTCAAGGCAGAAGATTTCAAGGCATTTGACGTGGATAAGATCAGAGAAGAGACATCCGGCTATTTGCGCATGCTTTCCACTCGGCCCCCGGAGGACGTGATTTATCAGCTCCCGCCAAACAGGTCCATGAAGATTATTCAAGGCGAGAAGGAAGCTCCTCCTCCCAAGGCAGCTAAGACCGGCGCCTTTGCCAATATGAGATGCAAACTAAGGAATATGGTACAGGCGATAAAGGGTTGGGCTCATTTGAAATAAGAAATGCGCGAAAGGGCAAGCCTCGGTCACGCTTAAGATTTAAGTGCATTTTGGGGGGCCGCACCTTTGGCAGCCAGCCGTGCCGACTGCATCAGGCGCAGCCCTTTGATCAAAATTTAAAAACCATTGTATAAATGCGATGCCCTTAGACCGCCCCTGAACGCTGGAAGGAATCCGAAGATTCGTAAACGTCGCTCTGCGGGCCGGTGAAGGTTCTCATGCCCGACTGGTAGCCTTGATTCTGAAATTGACGTACTAGGGCCCAAATTCCAAGGCCAGCGCCTAATAGCAATACTCCGATGCCGGCGTACATCAAAGGACGGTTGTATTGCAGTTCTTCGACCACATCACGCGAATCAAGGTTCTGCAGCTTGTCTTTGATGTTGTCGATCTTGCTCATGGTGTCTGTCATAAAAATCTCCTTTTGAAAGTTAGTGGCACCAAGTGCAATTGGTATACCCTGGCGCGACGCAGGTTTGAGGAACTGATGCACTTGCGAGATTGAATTGAAAAGCCGATCTTCCCGAGTTATACAGCCGGCCAAAGAGAGGTTTTTAAAATGAGTGGCACTTCTGGAGTTGAGATCCCAAATCGAGAGCAGATCTTAGATAAACTAAATGAGTTGTTAGAATTTGAGCTTAGCGGCATCACCCGCTATTTGCATTACTCGTTCATGATTTTCGGACCAAACAGGATTCCGATCACGGGCTGGCTTCGCAGCCAAGCGCAAGATGGAATGGCGCACGCCACCGAAGTCGGTGAATGGATCACGGCGTATGGCGGGCATCCCACGTTAAAAGTTCGGCCGACTCCTGAGAGTCACAAACATGACGTTAAAAGCATCTTGCTCGAGAGCATTGAATTCGAGCGCGAAGGATTGAATAAGTATCTTGATCTCTTGAAAATGCTCGATGGCAAAAACCTTGTTGCAATGGAGGAATGGGTTCGCGGTCTCATCCGCCAAGAACAAGAACACATCTTTGAAATGGATAAGATGTTGCGGGTCTAAGTGAGTATGGGAGGGGCCCGACAACGCGAGCCAGATGCGGTGTTTAACGGCCCCTCTAATTTCCGTGTTCGTCTTGGATGTCTCCGACCAGATCTTCCAAAACATCTTCCAACGTTACTATGCCGATATTCTTTTTACTCTGAGGGTCCTGGACGATAGCGAGATGGCCTCGCTTCCCTTGGAGGATTTTCAAGAGCTGGTCTTGCCTCACATTGGAATCAACGAAAGTTGCCGGACGGCAGCTGATCGAGAAAGCTTCATTAGAGAAATTCGAGAGCAGCAGAGGCCAGACGTCTTTCATGTGCACGGTTCCCAGAACAGTATCAAAATCTTTCTCGCATAATGGGAATCGGGTATGCATGTGGCGGCGAATAGTGACGAGATTCTGGTCTAACGGTCGCGCCATTGAGATGTAGTCAACGACCTCGGCGTGAATCATGATATCAGCGGCTCGCTTGTCGGCAAACCCGAAGGCGCGGTTGATGATTTGGGCTTCGCTCTCGGTAATCACTCCTTCTTCTCGCGACTCTTTCATGACAAGCTTGAGTTCTTGTTCGGTCAGCGGCGGCTCTTCAAAGCCGGCATAGCCGAGTCTGTGCAAGACAAAGACGGCCAGCGAGTTGAATGCCCAGATCAAAGGTTTCGACACCTTGTAAAAAAGGCGCAATGGCTTAGATACCCGAAGGGCCATTTTTTCGGCGTTTTGAATCGCCATGCTCTTTGGTACCAGCTCGCCTAAAACAACGTGTAGTAGCGTGATCGTGAAGAACGAGATCACCGAAGCAACGACATGATGGCCACCGCCAGCGTCACGGAAGGCCGGAACAAAAATGAGAAGAAGATTTGCGAAAGCGGCTTCTCCGATCCATCCAAGTGCGAGGCTGACCAGCGTGATGCCGAGTTGGGTGGCGGACAGGTATTCATCAAGTTTATCGACGCAAAGTATAGATACCCTTGCGCTGGCCACTCCCATGCCGGCGAGTTCTTCCAGGCGCGTTCTTCGCACCTTGACGATGGCGAATTCAGCTGCGACGAAAAAACCGTTTAATGCGACAAGAGTGAGAGATGCCAAGATGCCGAGAATGACGAGCATCGGGTTAGAGTCATGCACAACCTGCAGAAACTTATCGAGTACCTATGAGGTTGTCAAACAAGCCACTTCATGGCTCATCCGTAAAAGACCGCCTGTTTGCTCGAAAGGCTCTGAACGACTATACTTACAAGTCATGATTGCTTTGAAGACGGTAGCGCTGCTCTTATTGAGCAATATTTTTATGACGTTCGCATGGTACGGCCACCTTCGGTTCAAGTCGAAGGCCTTGCTTTTGGTGATCTTGGCTTCATGGGGTATCGCTTTTTTTGAATACTGCTTACAAGTACCGGCAAATCGCATAGGACACGGTTTTTTCAGTGCGCCGCAACTTAAGGTATTGCAGGAGGCGATTACATTTGGCGTATTTATCGTTTTCAGCTGGATCTATCTGAAAGAAAGACCCACGTTTTATGACCACCTTTCGTTTTTATTGATAATCATTGCAGTGGCGATAAGCCTATTCCAACCCAGAGCCTCTTAGCTCGGGTGTAACTACTTGAAATTAAATGATTTTATTCTTTAATTTCCACTGCTTATAATCATTACACGATCGTAATATTTTAGGTGCAAATTGGGTCTAAGATGAGTATAAAACAATACAAAAAAGTATTGTTTCTTTGAATTCCATTGTGAATCAAAGGTAAAAGTTTGTCGGAGGGCTTCTATGCACGTATCGCCATTAGAAGAATATGCACTGCGGTGTGCGATGCAACTGGCTAAAGTACAGCCAGAAGAACCTATTCCTGCGTCAAAAATTGCAGAGTCTGAAGGCATCTCGGTCGAGTACGTCAGTAAGATCATGTACCTGTTTCGCCGTGCTGGGATCGTTGAGTCGACTCGTGGCGTTCAAGGTGGCTTTCGTTTGACCCGCAACCCGGGAAAACTCGCCGTAAAAGAGATTTTTGATTCGCTTCAGCACAATAAAAAGAAATTCGAAGAAGATTTTTGCAATCAGTTTGCGGGTCAGGCGTCGCAATGCGTGCACTTGAACTGCTGTTCGATTCGCCCGGTATGGCAAATCTTATCAAGTTACTTTGATGAAATGCTCACTGGTTTGACTCTCGCCGATTTAATGGCTCCGTCAGCCGATATCGTTCGAGGAAGAATCCAGGAGTTGGCGCTTCAAAAGGCGCAAGCCCTTAAAGTTGGAGGAGTGATCTAGATGGTTTCTGTAAACAATGTGCCCGTTTTTGAAGTTCGTGAGTTGCATGTCTCGGTAGAAGACAAAGAGATCTTAAAGGGCGTGTCACTCAAAATCCATAGAGGTGAAGTGCATGCCATCATGGGAAGAAACGGTTCTGGCAAGACCACCCTAGCGTTCACCCTTATGGGGCATCCGAAATACAAGGTGACTTCAGGGCAAATCCTACTGGATGGCGAAGACATCACTAACCTCTCGACTGACGAGCGCGCCAAACGCAGGCTCTTTCTCGCGTTCCAGTATCCCGTGGGCATTCCGGGCGTGACCGTCGCGAACTTCTTGCGTTCAAGCATAAGAGCGGTGCGAGGAGCCGAAATCCCTTCGAAGGATCTCAGGAAGACTATCCAGCAAGAAATGAAGGCGCTTCATATCCCAGACAGTTTTATGACCCGTTATTTGAATGAAGGATTCAGCGGCGGAGAGAAAAAGCGCCTTGAAACGTTGCAGATGCGTCTTTTGCAACCAAAAGTCGCCGTGCTCGACGAAACCGACTCGGGCCTCGATATCGATGCGCTGAAAGATGTTTCTGGCAGCATTGAGGATTTGCGCAGCCCTGAGCGGGGCATTGTTCTGATCACGCATTACCAACGCATGCTCGATTACATCAAGCCGGATTGCGTTCATGTTTTCCTTGATGGCCGCATCGTTCGAAGCGGGTCGGCAGAGCTTGCGAAGGCTCTTGAAGAGAAGGGTTATGATTGGGTCATCAATGAAGAGAAAGACAAACCAAGTCTGCGTTCGGCGGTTTCTTGAGAGGTGAGATGTGGCTTCTTTGTCAGCAGCAATGAATTCGATCGCAAGTATCAGGGCTGAGTCCGAGGATGAGCTCATGCGTCTGAGTTTGCCCACGCGCAAAGACGAGGATTACAGGTACTTGCCGCTCAAGGGTTTTGATGTTCATAGAAAAACATTGGTTGCTCAAGGCGAACCCAAGCCAATTCCCGCCGAATATTCATTCCTGGGCAAAGAAGAAATCGGAGTCTTGGCTTATCGTTCCAGCTCTGACTTGATTGATCGTCGCCTCGCTTCTAACAGTGCGCTCGAGGGCGTGGTTTTTGAAGATTTGAAGACGGCGGCTGAGTCCCACGGCCAACTTGTTAAGGCTCACCTCGGAAATCCTGCGATTTTTTCTAATGATCTTTTTGCCAGACTTGCCACCGCCAGATGGCAGAACGGGATTGTCCTGTACGTTCCAAAAGGCGTAAGGCTTGAACTTCCCGTTCGAGGGTTGCACTGGTTTGATGCTGAATCGCAGGCATTTTATCACCGTACCTTGGTGATCGCGTCTGAAGGTAGCGAAGTGACTTATGTCGATGAATTCACGGGATCGGCCTTTGCCGAAGGGCAGTCTTCTGGTTTGGCAGTGGGGCTGGTTGAGATCGTTGCTGAAGCGAATTCAAGAGTAACTTATGTGCAAGCCCAGAATTGGGACGAAAGCGTGGAGCATTTTTGTCGAGTTGCTTTTCATATTCATAGCCAAGCAGAGCTTAAACACGTCATGATTTCGGTGGGCGGCTCAAAAGGGCAAGTGCGTTGCGAGTCTTCTTGTTTGGGTCGCGGCGCGCAAGCACGATTCATCGCCGCTACTCGGGCCTCAAGTGACCAAAACTTCAACTTCTGGGTCGTTGACAGGCATTTGGCTGCAGAGACGACAAGTATGCTTGATTACTGGACTGTGGCCGAGGATCAAGCTCAAGTGACTTTCAATGGGAATGTCATCATCCCAAAAGAAGCCGTGCAGACCGATGCCTATCAGAAGAATCGAAATTTGGTTCTCTCTGCCGGGGCAGTCGTAAACACATTGCCAAAGCTTGAGATCGCGACCGATCAAGTGAAGTGTTCTCACGGCGCTGTTGTGAGCTCGGTCAGCCAAGATCAGCTCTATTATTTGCAGAGCAGGGGGCTTTCACGTGAGCAGGCGCAAGCCATGATCGTGGATGGTTTTACGCAGCCGGTATTGCAAGAGCTTCCCACGGAAGAGCTGCGAGTCAAGTTCGGGGCGTTATTGGCTCGGGGAGGAGAAAGTTTGTGAGTATGAGGCGGTTTGACGTCGAAAAGGTGCGGGCTGACTTTCCGGCGCTCTCAGAAAGAGTGCATGGAAAGCCTTTAGTGTACCTTGACAATGGAGCCACCTCCCAACGTCCTGTTCAGGTGTTGAAGGCCATGGAAGAGTTCTACACCAAGTTCAACGCGAACGTGCATCGCGGCATTTATCAGTTCAGCGAAGCCGCCACTACGGCCTACGAGTCTGTGCGAAGCAAGGTCGCTGGATTTTTAGGCGTGCAGAAACCTCATGAGATCATCTTCACTCGTGGCACCACTGAGGCGATAAACCTCGTGGCTTGGTCATGGGGGCGCAAGTTCATCA
This sequence comes from Bdellovibrionota bacterium, assembly GCA_040754655.1. Classification (GTDB taxonomy): domain Bacteria; phylum Bdellovibrionota; class UBA1018; order UBA1018; family UBA923; genus JBFMCE01. Next base: position 21,759 of record JBFMCE010000001.1, read on the forward strand.
AGCCGGGCGATGACATTATTTTGACTCGCATGGAACACCATTCGAATTTCGTGCCTTGGCAGGCTTTGGCGCGCGAGTTGGGAGCGAACCTAAGCATCGTGGAACTCGATGAGGATTATCGCATCGACATCAAGTCCTTCAAAAATGCGCTCTCAGGTAGACCGAAACTGTTGGCCGTTACTCAGATGAGTAACGTCTTGGGCACTGTGAACCCGATTCATGAGCTTGCGGTAATGGCTAAGAATGCCGGGGCAAAGGTATTGGTCGACGGAGCCCAGGGAGTGGTTCATCTTCCGACCCAAATCGATCCGAATGGGCCTATCGATTTTTACGTGTTTTCAGCACATAAAATGTGTGGTCCGACAGGAGTCGGGGTTCTTTGGGGAAAAGAAGAAGTTTTAAATGAAATGCCTCCCTTTCAGTACGGAGGCTCGATGATCTTGCGCGTGGGTGATGATTGCACCACGTGGAATGAGCTCCCCTGGAAGTTTGAGGCAGGAACTCCGAATATTGCTGGTGTGATTGGTTTTGGAGCCGCAATTGATTATCTGCAGTCGATCGGGATGCACAGCATTGCGCTCTACGAATCAGAACTGACCGCTTATGCCCTAGAAAAAATTTCTGAAGTGCAAGGCTTGAAGCTTTTCGGCCCTCATGACCCTAATCATAGAGGCGCGGTTTTTAGTTTTACGCTTGAAGGCGTTCATCCTCACGACATCGCTACACTCCTTGATCAAGAAGGCGTAGCTGTTCGTGCGGGTCACCATTGCGCGCAACCTCTTTTGGCGAAGTCGGGAATCAGCGCTACAACGCGAGCAAGCCTGTATTTCTACAATACCCGTCAAGAGATCGATGTGCTGGTTCGGTCGCTTGAGAAGGCGAAGAGGTTTTTTTGAGGAAAATATGAGCGAAAACAATTCTTCCGAAACACTGAGCCAGCTTTATCAAGAAGTGATCAGGGAGCATCATAAAGACCCTCGGCACTACGGTACCCTTAGCTCACCCGATGCTCATGCCGAGGGATACAATCCTCTTTGCGGGGATAAAGTGATCGTTGAACTTAAACTCAGCAAGCAGGCTCCTTCGGTTCTTGAAGATATTTGCTTCAGAGGCGAAGGCTGCTCGATTTGCATGGCAAGCGCCAGCATGATGGCTGAGGAAGTGCAAGGAAAGAACTTGGAAGAAGCGGAGAAGGCGATCGCTGATTTTCGCGGCCTCATGCAGGGGACACTCAACCCAGAGGTTATCGAAGGTGATATCAGGGCATTGGCTGGTGTTCGCCGCTTTCCTGTCCGCATCAAATGCGCGCTCTTGCCGTGGATGACCCTTAAGAACGCCGTTGAAGGCAGGGCGGGCGTTCCGGCGAATACTGAGAAGGGAGAATGATTATGGAAGCGAATCAAAATTCAACACTGTCAGCGATGTCATCTCAAGGCAACCCGACGGGTGCGCCGCTAGGCGATTCTCCTTTCACGAAGCTCACTGATGAGGCGCTTAAAGAATGGTTGCGGCCGGTGCAAGATCCTGAACTGTTTTTATCGATAGTGGATCTCGGGCTCATCTATAATTGCGAAAATACCGAATCGGGCAAAGTGGAAGTCAAGATGACGTTGACAAGTCCTGGGTGCCCGGCCGGCGGCTATATGGTCGATCAAGTGCAAAAAAAATTGATGGAGCATCCTGAAGTTCAGGAAGTGAAGGTCGATATCGTTTGGGAGCCGAAATGGGATCCAAAGACGATGGCGTCGGATGAAGTCAAAGAGAGGTTGGGAATATGGTAGCATCACGCCCTGATTTGGCGGCAAAAGATTACGAAAAATACGGTTTTGTCACAGATGTTGAACACGAGACGATCCCCGCTGGCCTTGACGAAGACACCATTCGGTTGATCTCGAAGAAAAAAAATGAACCCGAATGGATGCTCGAATGGCGACTTAAGGCCTACCGTCATTGGCAGAAGATGGAAGAGCCGACGTGGGCGCGCGTGCAGTATCCCAAAATTGATTACCAAGCGATTGCGTATTATTCAGCGCCGAAATCGAAAAAAGATGGGCCGAAAAGCTTGGATGAAGTGGATCCAAAGCTGCTTGAAACGTATGAGAAGCTTGGCATACCTCTGCACGAACGTGAAAGGCTCGCCGGTGTCGCGGTAGACGCAGTGTTTGACAGCGTGTCTGTAGTGACGACTCACCGTGAGAGCTTGAAGAAGCTGGGAATCGTATTTTGTTCGATTTCAGAGGCTATGCAAGAACACCCGGATTTGGTTCGGAAGTACTTGGGTTCTGTCGTTCCCTATACCGATAATTTCTTTGCGACGCTGAACTCAGCGGTCTTTAGCGATGGCTCGTTCGTCTATGTTCCTAAAGGCGTGAAATGCCCTATGGATCTTTCGACTTATTTCCGCATCAACGCCTCAGGCACGGGGCAGTTTGAACGCACCTTGATCATCGCCGATGAAGGGGCTGAGGTGAGTTACATGGAGGGCTGCACCGCTCCGATTAGGGACGAGAACCAACTGCATGCGGCGGTCGTTGAGTTGGTTGCCCTTAAGAATGCCACCATCAAATACACGACGGTCCAAAATTGGTACTCGGGCGATGAAAGCGGCAAAGGCGGGATCTACAACTTTGTCACCAAACGTGGGGCGTGCCGCGGGGAGAACTCTAAGATTTCTTGGACTCAAGTTGAGACGGGTTCCGCGATCACCTGGAAGTATCCCAGCGTCTTGCTTCAAGGCGACAATTCGGTGGGAGAGTTCTTTTCGGTGGCTATCACAAATTATCAGATGCAAGCCGATACCGGGACGAAGATGATCCACATAGGCAAGAACACGCGTAGCCGGATTGTTTCGAAGGGAATCTCGACTCATAAGAGCCAAAATTCGTATCGAGGTTCCGTTGTGGTGATGCCGCGCGCGGAAAACGCGAGAAATCATACCCAGTGCGACTCCCTCTTGATTGGCGGTGAATGTCATGCGAATACATTCCCTGTCATCGAGGTGAAGAACAATACCGCGGTCGTTGAACACGAGGCTACCGCCTCGAGGGTGAATGAAGATCAGATCTTTTATTTGCTCTCTCGCGGAATCCCGGCGGAAGACGCCGTGAAGCTGATCATCAACGGGTATTGCGAAGAAGTTTTCAAGCAACTTCCTTTCGAGTTTGCCATTGAAGCGAACCGACTCCTCGAACTCAAACTTGAGGGAGCGGTAGGATAATTGCCCAAACAAAAATTGAATAAGTATTTCCTTTATGAAAACTCGGTGCAGAGCCCTGATCAAGATGTGGCTTGGTTCGCCTCGGCCTATAGGGATCTGTTTAAAAAAGAGCCGCATGCTTTGCGAGAAGACTTCTGCGGAACCTTCGCGATGTCGTGCGAATGGGTCAAGGCGCATCCGAAAAATACGGCATTGTCTCTTGATCTTGATCCAGAGCCGCTGCGCTACGGCAAAGAGCACCATTTCGAGCGCCTCAAGCCTTTCGAGAAAAAGCGCGTCGTGGTGTTGCGCAAGAACGTGATTTCAGTCACGAGCCCGAAAGTGGACATGGTCATCGCCGGAAATTTTTCCTTCTTCATTTTCAAGAAACGCCAAGAGCTCGTTGAATACTTACGCTGTTGCCTGCGCTCTTTGAAACCAAAGGGGATGGTTGCTTTGGAAATGGCCGGCGGCCCCGGTTTCGTGCATAAATCGAGAGAGCAGAAAACCATAAAACTCAATGGCGGCGTGAAGTACACCTATGTCTGGGATCAAAGGAAATTCAACCCCATCACGGCTGAGGGGCTTTACGCGATACACTTTAGATTCCCTGATGGTCGATTGATGCAGAATGTTTTCACTTACGACTGGCGGGTTTGGACCGTCGCTGAGGTTAGGGAAGCCATGGTTGAAGCAGGTTTCAAAGAAACTCACACCTATTGGGAGAGCAATTACGAGCATAAAGTAACTGGCGGCTATTTGCGCACAGAAAAAGGAACCAATGATTGGTCGTGGCTTGCTTACGTCGTCGGAGTGAAGAAGTGAGTCGCATTGGCATTGATCTTGGCGGAACGAAGATTGAGATCATCGTGCTGGGACAAAACAAAGACACCTTGCTTCGCCGCAGGGTGGCCACTCCTTCGGGTGACTACGCCGCGACGTTGCATGCGATCGCTGATCTTGTGAAAAACGCTGAGCGCGAGATCAAATTGCCGCGGCTGCCTATCGGAGTCTCGATGCCTGGCGCGATCTCGCGCGCAAGCGGTCTTGTGAAGAATTCAAATTCAACTTGTTTGATTGGAAAACCATTTCAAAAAGATCTGGAAGGCCTGCTAGAGCGCCCAGTGCGTCTTGAGAATGATGCCAATTGTTTCGTTCTTTCTGAGAGCATTGACGGAGCGGCTAGCGAGGCGCGGCTCGTTTTTGGCGTTATTTTAGGTACCGGAGTGGGGGGCGGAATCGTAGTTGATCGCAAAGTGGTGGTCGGACCGAATGCGATTACGGGCGAATGGGGTCACAACTCGCTTCCTTGGATGAGTGGCGGTGAACATCCGGGGCCTGATTGCTATTGTGGAAAGAATGGTTGCATCGAAACGTTTCTCTCGGGTCCGGCTCTTGCCCGTGATTTTAAAAACAAATCAGGGCGAGAGGCTTTTCCGGAAAATCTTGAAGTTTTGACGCGAGACGGGGATCGTGATGCAGAGTGCGTTCTTGAGATTTACGAAGACCGCTTAGCGCGCGCTCTTTCTGGCGTCATTAATATTCTTGATCCTGAGGTGATTGTTTTGGGCGGCGGCGTTTCAAACTTGGAACGGCTTTATGCGAATGTTCCCAAGCTCTGGGCAAAATATGTTTTTTCTGATCGAGTTGATACGGTTTTGAGGAAAGCAAAGTATGGCGATTCTAGTGGAGTACGGGGGGCGGCATGGCTTTGGCCTGAGTCTTAAGTCAAAGAATGCAGCCTATGGGTATTTCCTCCTCATCTTGGGCTAGGAAATCGGTCGAATCTGCTGGACAAAAGTAGTGCCCAGACGCCAAAATTTTAGATAAGATTTTCATACGAGGTTTTCTTAGATGGCAGATCAGCGCAATGGATGGGTCCTCATTGTTGAAGATGAAAAGGAGTTTGCCGAAACCCTGGCGCAGCGTTTGGGCCGCGAAGGTTTTCGCGTCCAGACAACTTCAAAGGTTTCAGAGGCTTCGACCAAGATCAAGAATCAAAGATTCGCCTGTATTTTGCTCGATATCAAACTAGAGCAAGGATCAGGCGATCAAGTGGTTGCGATCGCGCGAATGAATAAGACAGGCTTCAATTACAAGACCCCCATTTTAATCATGAGCGGCGCTCTCGGGAAAGATACGTTGAGCAAGATAGCAAAAGAGATCGCCGGGGTTTTGATCAAGCCGTTTGAGCAAGAGGCGCTTGTGACGAAGATGAAGCAAGTCATCAAGGCGGCAGAAGAAGCCGCCGTGGCAGAGGCCGTCGCCCAGGAAAAAGCGCTGCGCGAAGCGGCCGAAAAAGAGACAAACAAGTCGGATTTCTGATTTTCTCCCGTGTAACCGCTCAAATCTAAATAAATACAATTTGTTACATCGAGTGATGTTTTCGCTAAAGATCGGGGCAGATTCTGCCGATAAGTGGATAGAGTAACGGTTCCATTTATTCTTATCGGGGGATCTCATGGCGAAGAACTCAAGCCAAGCAAAACGTCTCGCTCTTGTTCAAGATTCGAATCACCATCTTGTGAAACAACAGGCTCACGAAAATCCGCTCTTGAACCTGAATTACCAGTTTGACCTGGCCGCCGAGATCCTCAATCTCGAGAGAGACATGCGTTCTTTGCTCAAAGAACCTTATCGTGAACTGCATGTTCAGGTGCCCGTGAAAATGGACAATGGACGCCTTCAAATTTTCCATGGATACCGCATCCAACACAATGCCGTCAGGGGGCCTTACAAGGGTGGCATTCGATACCACCAAGACGTCGATCGCGACGAAGTACTTGCTTTAGCCACTCTGATGTCATGGAAAACAGCGATTGTTGATATTCCCTTCGGTGGCGCCAAGGGCGGCGTGGCAGTCGATCCTATGAAGCTCTCGGCCCGAGAGCTTCAAACATTGACGCGAGGCTTTACTTCGAAAATTGATCTGATCATCGGCCCGCATCGCGATATTCCGGCTCCTGACGTGAACACTGATGAGCGCACGATGGCTTGGATGATGGATGAATACGGCAAAAAACACGGCTACACTCCTGCGATCGTCACAGGAAAACCGATCGCTCTGGGTGGAAGCGTGGGTCGAAAGGAAGCCACGGGTCGTGGTGTTGTTTACTCAATCGTCGAGGCCTGCAAGGCTTACGGCATTGATATCAGGAAATCGACCGCTGTGATCCAAGGCTTTGGAAACGTCGGGAGCTTCACAGCCAAATTCTTGCACGAGTTGGGTTGCAAAGTGATTGGCGTGACTGATGTGTCTGGCGGCGTCTACGACAAGAATGGTTTGAACGTGCCGGATTTGCTTGAGCATGTCGCAAAAGAAAAGAGCCTTGCAGGCTACAAAAAGGGCGAGCCGCTCACGAACGAGAAAGTATTCGAGATCAAGTGCGATATCTTGGTGCCCGCGGCGCTGGGTGGTGTTCTTACCGGGAGTGTCGCTCACAAAGTGAATTGCCGTTTGATCGCTGAGGCGGCAAATAACCCAACCACCAAAGAAGCCGACGAGGTTTTCAAGGAAAACGGCATTCCGGTCATTGCAGACATTCTTTGCAACGCTGGTGGGGTGACAGTGAGTTACTTTGAGTGGGCGCAGAACCTACAGCAATACCGCTGGGATGTCGAGCAAGTGAATCGTGAGTTGCAAAAGGTCATGACTAGGGCATTTCAAGAGGTGCATGCACTGGCGAAGAAACATGACATCTCTCTTCGCACCGCTTCTTACATGCTTGCCCTTGACCGTGTGGCTCAAGCGACGCGGCTGAGAGTGTTGTAAGGCTCTGAGTCCGTGCATGCAGCTATTTCTTGCACGCCTTTGCAAAACTGAATTTGTATTTGCGCTCAAATGCGATCGCATAGGCAGCAAAGGAAACTACCGCTGCGTTGCCCGAGATGAAATCGGTCCATTCGGTTGAGGGTTCGCTTTTAATGTCTGCGCCGTCTTGGCGTGTATTCACTTCTTCCAAAACATTTACAGCGATACCGCCTGCGAGCGAGAGGCCCAGAGGAATCATTTCTGAGGGAATTGACTTCCTGAAACAATGATAAACGACTCCCATAATCGGCAACAACATGTAAAAATTCGAACCATGGTCGAGCACCAGGTTTTCATACCCTTGTTTTCTTATCCAGACCGAGGTGCTCCACGCCACCCAGCTCGCAGCATTGGCGGTTACACTTCCTCTACATCGTCTTGCGATCTTGTCGTAGAATTCTCGAGTTTTTCTCGGCGAAATTTTTCTTTCAAGAAGTTTTTTTGCTTTCTTGAAGTTAGGGTCAGCATCGAACGACTTGAAGTCGGCGCATACGAAATCGAGCAGCTTCTTTTCGTTAAAACTTCGTATTGGATGAATTGGCTCTAGTTCACCATGTTGTACAAAAAACTGATCGTGGCTGTTCTCTTTTCTGAAGATCCTCACTTTGGATTCGCTGTCTTGGTCAAAGACATGAACGCGTCCTCTTTGGTCGGATAAAGTGTAGAACGAAATCTCATTTGAAAGTTCAATTCGATTCAGGATACCGGTTATAATTTCGTCCTTGTTGCCTTCGCTGTAGATTATAACGACCCTAGATTTATTGTGCTCTTGCACCAAAATGGGTCGAAATGACGAGAATGACCACTCTTGCGCATCACCAAAAGGTCGCCATTTTGGAGGCATGAATTCTGGAATAATGAAGTTGTCTGCGACTTGGCTGATTTTGCAAGCATCCCGCTCTTGCGCTGATCCTTGCGCCGTGACGAAGAAGAAAGTCGATATGCAGAGTAAGGTCAGGGCTATCCTCATCTCATTCCATTTTAGGGCGTGTAAATGAAAAGATCGATGCACTGGTGATTCAAAACGATTACGAACGCAAGACTAGGCAAGAATCTCCAAACTCGTGTTGTAAATAACCATATTTCTGGGCAAATTGAGCCGCCTGAATCAAAGCCTCGCGCGGTGCAAAGGCTTCAAGCAACCGAAAATGGCTTTCGCTTTGATCGTGTATCCCGCTTATGACTCCGCTAACGACGCAAAGTTTGGTGGTCGCGCTGAGAATGATGCCGGTTGAGCCCATTCCCTCATGAAGAGCGCCATGATTGGCGTAGCACCCTTCGAGCGCACGAACCACGGAAGTGCCCACGGCGACTACGCGCTTGCCTTCATTCTTGGCTTTGCCGATTGCTTCGATCGTCTTGGCAGGAATGAAAAAGCGCTCATTGAGAGGGAGTTTTTCGTCTAGGGCTTCGTCTCCTGTTGAGGAAATTCCGGTGGCATGGGTGAGAGTCGCGAATTCAATTCCTTTTCGCGCGAGTTTAATGAGCAGTTCCGCGGTGAAGGGTCTTCCGGCTGAAGGCATTTCCGAAGCCCAAGGAAGTGACGAGTAGAGGGTTTGAACCGACCAAAGCGAGAGTTCTTCCTTCAAGTAAGAGTATTGAATGGGTTGGCCGAGTTCGAAGATTTTTTTCCACATTTCTTGCTCTGAAACCTCGAATCGCAAGGTCATGAATCGGTTTGAGAACTTTGAAACAGCTTCAATTGAAGCCGTGAAGCGTCGTGCATCCGGTAGAGCAAAATCTGGCACGATAGTACCGCTTTGCTTTTCATCAGAGCTTTGGTGGTTCCCAAAAAATAGGACATCTTTAGGGCCGAGTCTTGGAGGTGCCGGCCTATCTTCAGTTCTTATGCGCCAATCGCCTTCACCTAAGACCAAGGCTTGCCACGAACCATCTTCGTTTTTGGCGACAAGGCGCACTTCGATGCTTTGGCCGCCTTGAGTTCTTGCTTTCAACGACGCCGGATAGGTCGCTGCATCATTGAAGATCAGAAGATCGCCTTGATTCAAAAAATGAGGCAGATCGCTGAACGTCGCGTTTTCAGGAACCCGGGGTCGGCGTCGAATCACCAACAGTTTTTGTTCATGCCGATCGCGCGGGCGCGTTGCGGTTTGAAGCGACATTTGGAACCTCCCATTTTGAAAGAATGACGCGTGAACCATTTTTTTCTGTTTCCGCGTTTGCAATCAGGTGGACTAATTTTAAAGCAACCTGACCGGGATCTGCCAATGATTGTGGATCGGCATCGGGCACTGCATCAGCATGCATTTGTGTGTTCATCTCGCCCGGATCGACGCTCAAGAACCTTACTCGCGTGGGTTCAAGCTCTGCCGCCCAAATTCGGGTCAGATGATCGTTTGCGGCTTTTGAAGCCGAATACGATCCCCAGGTCGGATACGCTTCGATCGCCGCATCAGATGAAATATTCACGATCAAACCTTCTTTCCGAAGCACCATGTTTCCAACGATAGCCTTTGTGAGACGGTGCGGTCCGATCAGATTGGTTTGCAAGACCTGCTCAAGGTCTTCACAGCCGGTATCGAGAAGAAGCCGCAGGGGAGTAGTGCCAAGGGTGCTTGCATTATTGATGAGAATATCGAGAGGTGCCTTAAGCAGGGCAGTGGCTCGAATAACAAGCCGATAAATGGCTTCCTTCTTCGAAATATCAGCGGAAATACCATAAATAAATTGATGACTCGGGCGACCGAGCCTTAGTTTCTCGGCCACTCGATTGAGTTTTGCCTCTCCCCGCGCGACAAGGATGAGATTTGCTCCTTTATCTGCCAATGCCATGGCGAGCCCTAGCCCCAGGCCTTGGCTTGCGCCAGTAATCAGAATATTCTTGTTGTGTAGATCCATTTGGAACCTCGCTTTCTCAATCAGTATAAATGGCCTCTGATGATATAAGGTCTTTTTTGACATTATATTAGCGAAAGGATAAGTTATTGCGCATGCAAGGCTCAGTAGCTCAAAACATCGGAAAAAATATCAAACAAATCAGAGAAATGAGAGGTCTCACTCAAGAGCAGCTGGCAAAGCTCACAGGTGTACCTAGACCGACTTGGGCAAACCTAGAGTCGGGTGCAGCAAACCCCACGATTTCATTGCTGGCCCGGGTAGCGATGGGTCTACAAGTGAGCGTGGAAGAATTGATCGGACCTCCCAGAGCAGAGTGCAAATTCTATTCGGTGCGCGAGTTGCCGATAAAAAAGCGAGGCGAGGTTTTGGTACGAAGACTTCTTCCCGATTCGCTGCAGAATATCGAGCTTGATCGCATGGAACTTCCAGCGGGTTCACGAATGGTAGGCGTGCCTCATCGTGCGGGCACGCGAGAGTATTTGACCTGCGAATCGGGTGAGATCGAACTTACCGTGATGGGAGAATCGTGGAAACTCGGGGCAGGTGATGTCGTGGTTTTTCGCGGAGACCAAAAGCACTCGTATGCGAATAGCGGTGCGCGAGTGGCGGTGGCCTATAGCGTGGTTTTGATCGGGGTTTGAAAGTCCAACAAATCCCTAGGATTTACAGCCATTTATTGATAAAACTAGCTTTTTAGAGGAGTGCAAATTTTGCAGAAGATCCCGCCAAAAAAACCATTAACTCCACGCGCCAAAGCGCTAGTCACCGTCCTTGCTGAGCGCATCCTGGTGCTCGATGGAGCGATGGGGACGGCGATTCAAGACAAGAATCTTCAACCTGAAGATTTCGGTGGCGCAGATCTTGAGGGTTGCAATGAGAACTTGATCCTCACGAAGCCTGGGGTGATTCGCGCGATTCATGAAGCTTATTTAGCGGCAGGATGCGATATCATTGAAACCAATACCTTTGGTGCGACGCCACTCGTGTTGGATGAGTATGGTTTGGGTAAAAAGGCGCACGAAATCAATTTCGCTGCTGCACGCATTGCGCGCGAGGCCGCCGAAAAATATTCAACCGCAGAGAAACCCAGGTTTGTCGCGGGCTCGATCGGACCCACGACTAAAGCGATTTCGGTGACGGGTGGGGCGACTTTTGAAGAACTCCAAGAGAATTTCTACATACAGGCTAAAGCGCTTTTTGAGGGCGGAGCTGATTACTTCCTGATTGAAACCTGCCAAGACACCCGCAATATCAAGGCCGCTCTTTTAGCGATCGACCGTCTTTTTGAGGAAACTGAAGCGGCGATCCCGGTGGCTGTTTCGGGCACGATTGAGCCAATGGGCACCATGCTCGCGGGCCAGTCGGTGGAAGCGCTTTTTGCCTCGCTGGCACATCGTGACTTGCTTTACATCGGCCTGAATTGCGCCACCGGCCCTGAGTTCATGACCGATCACATCCGTTCTCTCGCGAAGCTTTCGAATTTCAAGGTGGCTTGCGTTCCGAACGCGGGTTTGCCCGATGAAAATGGATGTTATCTCGAAACTCCCGAGATGCTCACGGGCGTGCTTTCACGGTTTGTTTCCCACGGCTGGATCAATCTTTTGGGTGGATGTTGCGGCACGCATGCGGGTCATATCCAGGCGCTGTCAAAGCTTGCCTCCACGGCGAAGCCTCGAGTTCCTGAAGCAACGCCTCGGTCGCAACTTTCAGGGGTCGACTATCTTGAAATCACTGATGAGATGCGTCCGGTCATCGTGGGCGAGCGAACCAATGTGATTGGCAGCAAGAAATTCAAAGAACTGATTTGCCAAGAGAAGTTCGAGGAAGCGGCGGAGGTCGCAAGGGCGCAGATCAAGAGCGGAGCCCACATCATCGATGTTTGCCTGGCGAACCCCGATCGCGATGAGCTCTCGGATATGCGGCGCTTTTTAGAGGTTGCGGTGAAGAAAGTCCGCGCCCCTCTGATGATTGACTCGACCGACGAGAAGGTCATTGAGCTCGCGCTCACTTATTGCCAGGGCAAGGCCATTATCAATTCAATCAATTTAGAAGATGGCGAGGAGCGTTTTGAGAAGGTGATTCCTTTGGCCAGGCGATTTGGAGCGGCATTGGTCGTAGGTACGATCGATGATGATCCGGCGCAAGGCATGGGGGTTTCGCGTCAAAGAAAACTAGAGATCGCAGGGCGCTCTTATGAGCTGCTGACCCAAAAGTACGGCGTGAGGCCTGAAGACATTTACTGGGATCCTCTCGTTTTTCCGTGCGCAACCGGTGATGCCCAGTACGTCGGATCAGCCGTTGAAACGATCGAAGGCTTGCGGCTCATCAAACAAAAGTTCCCGGGCACGAAAACGGTCCTTGGAATCTCGAACGTGAGTTTCGGGCTCCCAAATGCTGGCAGGGAAGTCTTGAACTCGGTCTTCTTGTACCATTGCGTGCAAGCGGGCCTTGATCTTGCGATCGTCAATTCCGAGAAGCTTCAGCGCTTCGCAAGCATCCCGGAAGAAGAAAAGAAGCTCGCCGATGATCTTCTTTACAACCGAGGGGAAGATCCGATTGCGGCTTTTGCCGCTCATTTCCGGAAGAGAAAGTCGAACTCGAACGAAAACAAGGTGAAGCTGCCGTTGATGGAGCGCCTGCCTTGTTACATCATTGAAGGCTCGCGTGACGGCCTCATAGAAGACTTGAATGAAGCTCTTGAGACGATGAAACCCCTTGAAATCATCAACGGTCCTTTGATGAAAGGCATGGATGAGGTGGGGCGCCTTTTCAATGCGAACCAATTGATCGTGGCTGAAGTGCTGCAATCTGCCGAGGCGATGAAAGCCGCGGTGGCGCATCTTGAGCCTTTCATGGAAAAATCAGAGAGCTCAAGCCGTGGCAAGGTGCTTCTCGCCACGGTGAAGGGTGATGTTCATGATATCGGCAAGAACCTCGTTGAGATCATCCTTGCGAACAATGGATTCCAGGTTCTCAACCTCGGTATCAAGGTGCTTCCTGAGGCCTTGATCCAGGCCGTGCGCGAACACAAGCCGGACATCGTAGGCCTTTCAGGGCTTTTGGTGAAATCGGCCCAGCAAATGGCGCTCACGGCTGCCGACTTCTCGCGCGCGGGCGTGAGCACTCCGATGCTTGTGGGTGGGGCCGCCCTGTCTTCTAATTTTGTCGACCGGCAGATCGCGCCGGCGTACGCGGGCACCGTGGCTTATGCGTCTGATGCGATGAGCGGGCTTGAGCTTGCGAAGGTGATCGTAGATCCGTCGAGGTTTGAAGGCCTGAAGACTGATCTTGCCGAACGAAGAAGAAATTTGAAGGAGGCTTCAACCACCGCGCCGGCGGCGCCGGCGGAAGCAGACACCAAGCGCTCGTCACAGATCTCATTGGTTGATCAGATTCCGTCTCCTTCTGATTTCAGTCGGCACGTGATCCGCAACACTCCCATCGATACGATTTGGAAATATGTGAATCCTTTGATGCTCTACGGCCGTCATCTTGGCATCAAAGGGGGGGTGGTCCGGCAGCTTGAAAAGGCAAACAAAGACCCGAATCTTATGCGCGAGCTTGAACAAACTGAAGCTAAGTCGCTTGCGATCTGGCGCGCTGTTGAGGAGGTGAAGGCTGAGTATCGCGGCACTGAGATCATGCAGCCGTCGGCGGTCTTCCAGTTTTTCAGAGCCTCGAGCAAAGACAATACGGTGAACCTGTATTCAAACGACGGGGCTTCTGAAAATGAAGTGGTTTCGGCCGCGATCGAGTTTCCCCGCCAAAGAAAACCAGATGGGCTTTGTTTGTCAGACTATGTCCAACCCTTTGATGGATCGCCTGCCCGTGACAGCGTGGCTTTGTTCCTGGTCTCGGTGGGCAAGGGAGTGCGCCAACTCGCCGAGAATCTAAAGAATCGCGGAGACTATCTCAAGTCTCACATCGTACAGGCCTTGGCGCTTGAGTCGGCCGAGGCGTATGCCGAGCTTCTGCATTCACAATTGCGTAAAGCCTGGGGCTATCCTGATGCGCCAGAAATGACAATGCTTGAACGTTTTCAAGCGCGTTATCGTGGTAAGAGGTACTCATTCGGATATCCGGCGTGTCCAAAGCTTGATGATCAAGCTATTTTGTTCCAGTTGTTGCAACCCGGCGAGGTCGGTGTGCAGCTCACAGACGGGTTTATGATGGACCCGGAAGCGAGCGTCTCTGCGATCGTGTTTCATCACCCGCAGGCGACGTATTTTTCGGTGGGTCACAAGGGTGGGCCTGACGACGACAATCGTTGAGGACTAAAAAAGCATGAAGTTTGTTCAAAGGAATCTTCCTCTTCGGCCGATGGCCACCGGCATAGGAAGTTTGCCTCATCACAATATTGACGCCGCGCTGGCCTTTGCTTTTCAAACAAGCCTGCCTTTCTTGCCGCAAATTCCGCTCTGCAACCCGTGGGAATACATGATCGCGCAAGCCCTGGAAGGCTTGCCGGGACTGAAAGTCGAAAAAGACGGCTTGGTTCTGCTCGATCTTGATTATTGGACGAGCCGTTCCTTTGCTCTCAATGAAAAACTAGAGAAGGCTTTTTCTGAGACGGCCAAACACGAGGCCTTTGAGGGTTTTGAGCCTTCGACCGCCAACTCAAGCGGTTGGCAGCCCTTTGTTTGGGAACTTGAAGAACGTGGCTCTCGTTTGGCTAAGGTCCAGCTCGCCGGTCCTTTGACGTCGCAGTGGGTGCTGAAACTGCAAGATGGAACGAATTTGTCTCGTTATCCAGAGGTGACTAGCCAGATCTATCGGCTGGTGCTTGCAAGAGCTCTTGCAATGTCGCGCAGGCTTCAGAAGGCCGGCGTTCAGCCGCTACTGTACCTTGATGAGCCTGGACTCTATGCTTACTCGGCCGCAGAGCCTCGTCATGTCTTAGCCCTCCAAGAACTCAAGCTTCTGATTCAAACGCTTCGGAAAGAGGGCGTACTCGTGGGGCTTCATTGTTGCAGCGATACCGATTGGAAGGCCGTCCTTGGATTAGGACTCGATGTGCTTTCTCTCGATACCGGGCTTTCACTCTCGAGCATTCTCGAGCATGATGCGGATCTCGAGAATTTCATTCAACGCGGGGGTCGTCTTTCTCTAGGGATCGTACCGACTTCGCGCATCAGCGGGCAAGAACTGCAATCGCTTGAAGCAAGAGACTTGTTCTTGAATCTCCTTGAGACGTTTGACCTTAAACTCAAAGACAGACCTCAGCTGGTTCGCAAGATCCTGACGCAAGCGATTTATACCCCGGCATGCGGGTTGGCGCTTCATAGCGTGAGCGACGCCGAGGTCATCTTAGATCTTCTGAACCAGTTTGAAAGTTACTGCACTAGGGCTCTATTCGGGCAATCTGAGAGCCTGACTCTTCATTGAGAGGGCTTGTTTTCAAAGGTGTTTTCGAACAGCGTCTAAAGTCTCTTGCATCGTCGCTTCCGGGTTCACTTTGCGCCAGACTTGGCGCACGTTTCCTTGCGGGTCGATCAAGAAGGTGTCGCGCGAAAGACCCTTGTAGGTTTGGCCCTTCCAAGTTTGATCCCCGTATACGCCTAAAGGACCGCTCAGCGCATGTTGGGTGTCAGCAAGCAACGGAAAGTTCAAACTGAATTTGTTGATGAAGGCGTCATGCGAGTGAAGGTCATCCAAACTCACGCCGAACACTTGAACTCCAAGGTCTCGAAAATCTTTTATGTGATCACGATAAGCGCAAGCCTGTTTGGTGCAGCCAGGCGTGTCGTCTTTGGGATAGAAATAAAGGATCGTCCATTTTCCTTTGAGATCCTTGGGGAGCGACACGTTGCCTCCCGCTGAGCTCTCTAGGGTAACTTCGGGTAGCGCTTTTCCAATCCAGTTGTCTGTCATCGTGAATCTCCTTGCGTGCGATAAATCGGAATCATCTCATGGAACCTCCCACCCGATCGCATTTTTTCCCAGGCCGAGAACAGAATGAGAGCTTGTCCCCCAATAATGCTTTTAGCTTTCGAAGCTCGCTGGGATCGATCGGATTTTGATCCAGATTGATCCTCCGCAGGTTCGGAAGATCAGTGAGTATCTGCGCGGGGATGGTCTTCAGCAGGTTTTTCTCGAGATCCAATGTTAGAAGTGCCGTTAGTCCCACAAAGAGTTTATCAGGGAGCCTCTTAAGCTTATTTCTCGTCAGGAGGAGTTCTTTCAATCGAGGCAATCCCGTGAAGAATCCCTCAGGCAATCTCGATATTTCGTTCCCATACAGTGAAACTGTTGCAACGAAAGAAGTGTCCGGAAAAAGACGATGCGGAAGCAGGCCAATCCGATTGAGTTGCATCGCGAGCATCTCTAGCTTTGGCATGCCCGAGAACGCTCTCTCGGAAACCTTTCGAATATGGTTTCTTTCGAAGACCAGCCATTTCAGGTTTTCAAGTTTCGAGAACATGTCATCGGGGATGATGCTTAATTTACTGTCTTCAATAGTTAAGGTCTCGAGTTTGTCCAATCCCGAAAAGATCCCCGAAGGCAACCCACTTCCTGAACCAATGAGCCGTAAAAGCTTAACCTCCCTGAGTCCGTCAAAATCACCGGCTTTTAAGGGCGGCTCTGATGCTTTCCCGCCATAGATTTTGAGTCTTTCGATTTGCAGAAGATCTTTTTCTGTGATGGTTCCGCAGCCTCTACGGAAAAAAACTTCAAGGGCTTCTCTAACCAAAATTGTTCTGTCGCAAACAGACACAAAGGCTTGCGCTTCTGACATGAAGATCAAGATTTGGATGCAAATCAAAAGCATCGTTCGTGGTTTCAGCATGAAAAAGAAGTATCGGGCCAGTTTTGGATTGTAAACCTCTTTCCCCGGCCGAGGACCAGTTCTGGCTCCGCCAGGTCACTCTTCAAAACTAACACGGTACGGCTCGGTAAGACTTTCAGCGAAACAATCACATTTTTATACGGCAAGTTATGGAATTTAACCAAGTGACCGATAAATACAACGACGACGAAGGCTCTGAATGCGTTTAATCAAATGGCTTGCCCTTTTCTTATATCGTTCTTCGCGTGAGTTGGCTGCTGGCGAAAATCGTTCTGCCATAAGGGCGAAGTACATCGCTTATGGCGCGATTTTGCTCGGCACTTTCAGCCTATTCGCCATTCTTCTAGGCAATGAGGCCCTTAGGTGGAAGAACACATCCCCAGAGTTCGTTCTTGAGCCCAAGTCTTGGCGTTTCGTCATCGATGACGGACCGCTTTCTCAATCAAACCCGTCGATCTGCCAAACTGAAGCCTTCGTGAATTATGAATGCCCGGTGCATCCGCAGAATCCGAAGCTCTGGCAAAGCCCTTTGACCCGATTCGATGAAACTTATTACAAGCACTTCAGAAGTTTTTCTCAAAGTCGGTTCTGGATTGGTGCATCGATTGAGCCGCAAGTAGTAAAGCAGATTTCAGATGCGGGCGCAAATCACCTGATTTTAGGCTGGATCAAGGGTCATTATAAGCTTTGGATCGATGGCGAGTTCATTACTGAAGGCAGCAGGGAAGATCGCGAACCCATCGTGCTGGCGTTGCCTCGCGGGATGTTTGTTGAAACCAAACCGCTGCAGATCGCTTTGGAAGTCTTGCCTGAGAAGGGCGCCGCGTTTCCAGACATCCTGGCGCGTCCTTTGAAGGAAGGTTTTGGCGTGAAAGCTCAGGCGCGCGCCTATAAAAGCATTTCAAGTTTTTGGAAAAAATCGCGTCCATTCGCTCTTTTCTTCATGAACCTCTTGTTCTCGTTCTTATTCTTCCTTCTCTGGCATTCTGAACGCGAGAAGCAAGAATATTTCTACATCTCAAGCTATGCTTTGATGAGCGCTGTTTTTCAGCTGCGGTTGACCGATCTTTTCTTGAGCGCATTCGATCCGAACGTGAATTATTCGCTCGATATCTTATTGCGTTTTTCGGAAGGCAGTTTGGGTTTGTTCCTGGGACTCGCTTTTGCACGCAGCCGCAGGGAGTTTTTTCAATGGGGCATCTCGCTTTGCGTGATCCTGCCCAGCATCGTGGCGTTCAGCCTTTCTGACGGTCCGTCAAAGTACCGGTTCAATGATTTCTTGGATCAATGGCTGGTGCCGGTATTTTACTTGTTGGGCGCAGCTGCTTGCGCGTTGCAAGCGGTTCTCTTGTTTTCATACCGAAATAAGAAGCAAGCGGTTCCGGTGAGAATGAAGCGATTGATTTACTTTAGCATTGGGCTTGGGGGCGTGGCATTGACCTATATTCTTCAATCGCATCACTTGGTCTCGTTCGTTCACAGGATGTTTCTTTCAAGGTTCGCTCATTTCGGGCTTGTTCTTTTTCTTGGCGTGATAGCGCTTTTTGAATATCGCGAGCAGAAGAAGCTCCTCAAGAAAACCCCGCTTTCTCAGTATCACCAAAGGCCCGTGCTCCCAGAGAAGCTGTTTGGCGTCATTCTTTGTGTCGACATCAAACGTTCAGAGCTTCTTTTTTCGCGTTTTGCCCGGCAGTCAAACCCTGCGCGTTTGATGGAAGCTTGCCTTTCCCATCTTTGGTCATCGGCAGCAGAAAAAGGCGCGGTGATTCTGCAAACCGAGGGCGATCAAATCAAGCTATTCTTTGACTCAGCGAACTGCGCTGATCCCGTTGAGGCGGCGCTGGAAGCCACCGATCTTATGATGAAGCGCCTTGGCGTTTTGCATGGGCAGTTTGTGGCGCAAAACTGGATTTCTGTTCAATGCGAGCGCATTGAATTCAGGGCCGCCATCAGTTCTGGCGCGATCAAACCTGTCTGGCAAGAGGTGGGGGGCACGCGACTTGGCGCTTGGGCTGAAGTAGATGAGTCGCGCCCTTTTATCGAGAATGCTCGATTGATCGAGATTGAGCGCGCGTTGAACCATGATGAGAGCATTGTTTTAATCCCCGAAGAATTGGCAAAACAAGTAGCCGGATCGTCGAAACCGAAATTCAGAGATCGGTTTTTATTTCGGGCTCAAAATCATGCCGCTAAACACGGGCAAATATACTGCGTGAGCGCTTTTGTGCCGCGTGCAGAATCGACGGGCGCCGCCCTAGCCGCCTAAAAAAGCTTGCCTCATCAAGGAACAGTCGCAACACACCTGAAACCAAGGTCGTTGAGTGAGAAGTTCGACTGCACCCAGAGCGAAGCCGTGAAAACCCCAGCGTTTGCGGTACCGTATTGCCAGCTTCCGCTTCGCGAGAGAGCTCCGCCTGTGCCGCCAAAGATCGTGCCCATACCGTTATTGCTGTCATAGTACGTAAGCGTTGAAGAATCAGCAAGCGGTCCAAAGAGCAGGCGGTTCGCGGTGTGGGTGAAATCGAAGTAGGTGGTGTCTGAGTATTCTCTCCACGCATTTCCACCCAAGGCGGGATTCAGCGTTGATCCATCGATGCTGTTTGAGGTCCATTCCCAAACGTTTCCAGCCAAGTCCCAAATCTCTTCATTGTTGCTTAGGGTGTGGGTTCTGCGTTGTTCCCATCCTCCGCCAGGGGCTTGAACTGCGGCATTGCCGGTTTGATCATAAGGGTCGTTTAAGTCCGAGATTGAAACGCTTGCGGCAGGGCTGCCATCAGAGTTTCCCTGGGCCAGGCGACCTGAACCTACTGCAAGACCGCTCCAGTTTGCGGCAACGCTTTCAACGTTTCTTGCCACCGTTTGCCACTGGTCGTTCGTAGGCAAAGCCCAACCGCGCTCCGTGCATTCATTTGAAGCTTGTGCCCGGGTGACGAACCTCCACGGAGGCCCATCGGTGCGCACTTCCGCCCTGTAGTCTGCGAAATTGCCGCCAGTGATATCTCCGTCGGCATCTACAGTTCCTGAAGAAATGAGAACGGCCTTCATTTCAAACTTCGCCAAGCAAAAATCCGCTGTGGAATAAGTCACGCTTCCGGGAACAGCGACGAAGTTCGTGGGACACGAGAGAGCGATCGTATCCGAACCGCTCGAGGAAACCGTTCCGCCAGCGTCACGAACCCAAACGTAAACAGTCTTACTGCCAAGCCCGCTTGCGAGCGTGTGGGCGTTGGGAGAGGTGATATCGGCATCCCAAACGCAGCTCGCCACGGTAGTGTCATTTCGAATGCAAATTTCAACAGGTGTCCCTGTCGTCGTAAAGGCGACGGAAACCGAAGTGGTTGTTGTTGAAGCAGCTCCGGCATCAATTGAAACAGAAGCTACCGTTGGGCCTGATGAGCCACTTCCGCCAGATGATCCTGATGAGCCCGATGAAGAATCTCCGCCACCACCGCCGCCGCCCCCGCCAGCAGATGCAGCTTTCTTCCCCACAGCGCCGCAGCCAGACAACATAAGTATGCCTAGAACAAAACAAACGAGCTTAGAAACTTTTCGAAACATAATTCACAATCCCTTAACGAAATTGTCTCACATTTCGATCTTTAGTTTACCAAATTAGTTTATTATTTTTATGTAATAAAATCAGCAACTTAAGATGTGCTGTTATGGTTTTTTAACAGTGATTACGGCTTAGGACGGGTACAAGAGGCCATCAAGATGTTTTGTAGGGCCATACTCTTTTCGGCAAGAACCTTACTGCTTTCCTTAACCTGGTCCGGGTACCTCTTTGTGAGGAGCACTGAAAAACCAAACAGTTTTGCGCCAACAGGGGCATAGTGAACGGTAGAGGCTGCGACTTGCTGGGGATCTGGATTGCCCTCTTGAGTATGCGCATCGGCCAGAGAAAGGCTGATCAACGACCACTTTTGATCACGCACCGTCACCGTAACTTTCGCCGTGAATTCACTTTGAATTCCGTGCTTTTGCAGCAGAGGATCGATTCTATCGATCGCTTTCCAGTACATAGACCAGGGGGATGCGGCAATAGAAACCCCGTGCTCATTGCTGACTATCGCGCCGAAAGTGCGTCCGTCAGAGCCCAGAGGGTACTTTGCAGAAAGGTCGACAAAAAACGGAGCTTCCTTAAGATAGAGCTCTCCGAACTCAAGTACATGTATTTCGCTACCCGGCTTCCAGTTTTCTTGAACAACGTAACCCTTGCCGATGAGCCGCTCGGGAGCTTTGCCATAAGTGGTGGTTTTGCCCTCTTTGAGTCCTTCCCCAGAGTACAAGCCCATAACCATGTTCCAAGCGGCTTCATGATCTTCGGGCAATTTGATCGTGACCTCTCGCAGTGGAACTTGAGTTCTTACAGTCAACGTACACTGCAAATCGTTCGGCAGAACAGGAACGGCAAGAACCGGGCCTTGTGGTTTTTGCGGGAGCTGTTGTGGATCAGCCTCATTTGCAAATGACATCGAGCCCAAAAAACCACAGACGATTGTATACAAGAAAAGACGAATTGCGATCATGACCACTCCTTAAGCGTTTGATCTAAAACACCTAGCCTGTGCATTTTATGTTGTCAGCATCGAAGTAGAGTCATTAATTGAGATTGAATTGGAGATGTCGCGATGCGCTATGGGATGGTTTTTAGCCAAGTATTCCCTAGTTTTTCAACTTCCAGGTCAATCTGACTTCCGGGCTCAAGCGCTATCGCTGCCGTAGCAGCGCCGGTCAACACGATGCTTCCGGCTTTGAGTGAGAGCCCCCGCGAATCCAAAAGTGAGCATAACTCAACAAGCGAGTAGACCGGATTGCCTGATACCGCGCTCGAAACCGCAGATTCCACCACTTTGCCATTCACTTGCATCGTCAGTTCAAGCCTAGCGAGATCATCCACCTGAAACTCTCGCGCGGAAAACTTTCGCTGGCCCAAAACAAACTTTGATGAAGAGCAGTTGTCGGCAACGACGTCGGGCAACGAGAAGTATTTGAAGTTGAGAAACCGCGAATCCAAGATTTCCAGCGCTGGGCAAACCCAAGCGCATGCCGCGAGCGCTTGTTCTGGAGTCACCTTTCCAGAGAGCTCTTTTTCAATGATGAAGGCAATTTCAGGTTCGATCTTCGGGTGGATGCTGCCCGTGAGCGAAAAGTTTTGTCGCTCTGATAATTGCATCTTATCGGTGAGGATGCCGTAAATGGGCGCATCAAGGTTCATTTGCTTGCGCTTCGCTTCAGAAGTGAGCCCCATCTTGTAGCCTACCTCGCGTTCGCCTCGGATGCGCCGAAACCGGATGCCTTCGTCTTGAATGAGGTAGGCATCAGACAAACTTAGATCGGCGAACGTTGCTGTGAGTCTTTCAATCTCATAAGCTTGTACTAATGCGTCATCAACTACTCTGGCGAGCTTTTGGATTTCTTGAACCTTCAATGGCATAGTCAAAAACTCTTATATTGAAGCAAACACCAATTGGGAACTAGATTCTCAATAGAAACTGTGTTGAATAAAGCCATGACCGATAAATCAGCCGTTAAACTCAAGGAAGGCATCGCTTACTACGATATTTCTCCTGAGATCACGGAAAACACCGCCGTATTTCCCGGCGATGTAGCCTATTCGCGCAGGGTGTCGCTTGATTTCGAAAAAGGTGACGCGCTTTTGCTCTCTTCGGTGGAATCGACTCTTCATCTCGGGGCTCATGTTGATTCCCCAGGCCACTACAATCGGGCAGGCGCCGGCATTGAAGCGCGAAACTTGAACTATTACATGGGGCCTTGTCAGGTCATCACAGTCGATCTTCCCCGGGGCGAGCGCGTCTATCCCAAAGACATTTCATCCCAAGCGATCGAAACCCAGAGAGTTTTGTTTCGGACGCGATCTTTTCCGAATCCAAATTCGTGGAATGGCGATTTCAATTCCCTTTCAGCGCAACTTGTCGACGATCTCGCCTCGAAAGGCGTGGTTTTAGTGGGAATAGACACGCCCTCGATCGATCCTGCCGAAGACAAGGCGCTTGAAGCGCATCAGGCCGTGTATAAAAACAATTTAGCAGTGCTGGAAGGCATTGTCTTGGACGCGGTTCCCGACGGCGTTTACAAACTCATCGCTCTGCCTCTTCGGTTGAAAGGAGCGGATGCATCGCCTGTGAGGGCAATTTTATGCAAAGAATAAAAAACTACATCGGTGGAGAATGGAGCGAGGCCGCAGGTGGCGGTCAACTTGAGAATTGGAACCCCGCTCGCGGCGAAGTGTATTCTACCCTTCCGGATTCTTCTGAAAGCGATGTTGAGCACGCGGTGCAAGCGGCAAAACAAGCCCTTCCCGAATGGTCTGGACGTTCGATACGCGAGCGCGCGCAGTTCTTAAAAAAGCTTGCAGCGGGCGTTGATGCTCATAAAGAAGAGCTAGCGCGAGCAGAGAGCATCGATACCGGCAAGCCTTTTCATGTGGCATCAGCGGTCGATATTCCGAGAAGCGCGTTGAACTTTGAGTTTTTTGCCGAAGCAATTGCCCAGTTTTCAACAGAGTTTCATCAAACTGATGCGGCGACGCTGAATTACACACTGCGATCTCCTTGGGGAGTCGTGGGATGCATCACTCCTTGGAACCTTCCGCTCTATCTTTTGACGTGGAAGATCGCTCCGGCGTTGGCGGCCGGGAATTGCGTGGTCGCCAAACCCTCTGAGGTCACGCCGATGACGGCTCAGATGCTCAGTGAAATCTGTCATGAAGCGGGTCTACCCCGCGGAGTCCTCAATATCGTGCATGGTTCAGGTTCAAAGGTCGGGGCAGCGATCGCGCGGCACCCTGAAGTTTCGGTCGTATCATTCACGGGTAGCACCAAGACGGGCGGTGAGATCGCGAAAGAGGCGGCTCCTTACTTTAAAAAGCTCTCTTTAGAGATGGGAGGCAAGAATCCGAATATTGTCTTTGCCGACTGCGATTTTGAACTCGCGCTTAAAGAGACCCTGCGCGCCGCTTTTTCAAACCAAGGTCAAATCTGCCTTTGCGGTTCGCGCATTTTCATTGAGGCATCGATTTATGAGAAGTTCAAGACCGCTCTCATTGAACGCACCCGCGCGATGAAGGTGGGTGATCCATTCAATCCCGCAAACGATCAAGGCTCTTTGGTTTCAAAGTTGCATTACGAAAAAGTATTGGGTGCGATAAAAACGGCAAAAAAAGAAGGCGGACGCATCCTTATAGGAGGCAATCCGGCGCGGGTCGAAGGAGCAAATGCCAAAGGCTGGTTCATTGAACCTACTTTGATTGAAGGGCTGGGTTCTCAGTGCCAAACCAATCAAGAAGAGATTTTTGGGCCGGTCGCCACGCTTGTTCCTTTCGAGCGTGAAAGAGATGTCCTCGCATGGGCCAATGATACAAGGTATGGCCTTGCGGCAAGTGTTTTCACCCGTGATCTTGGCAGGGCTCACCGATTCGCCGCCGGCTTGAGGGCGGGCGTGGTGTGGATCAATTGCTGGATGTTGCGGGACTTGCGCACCCCGTTTGGAGGGATGAAAGACTCGGGCGTGGGAAGGGAAGGCGGTTTCGAGGCGTTGCGTTTCTTCACGGAGGCAAAAAATGTATGTCTGAAGATCTGAACGAGAAACGGAAGATATATTCCGAACGTGCTCCAGAGCCCGTGGGGCTTTACCCTCACGCAAGAAAAGTGGGAAGCCTGCTTTTTCTTTCAGGCGTCGGGCCTCGAGAGCGCGGCTCAAAAAAAATCCCGGGCGTTGAGCTTGGTGCCGACGGCGAGATCATTTCTTATGACATTGAAATTCAGTGCCATTCGGTTTTTAAGAATGTGAAAAACATTCTCGAAGAAGCGGGCTCAGATTGGAGCAAGCTTGTTGATGTGACTGTTTTCTTGACGGATATGAAAAAAGACTTTGCGGCCTATAACCGTATTTACGCCGAGTATTTCAGGGAAAACCAGCCTTGTCGCACTACGATTGAAATCAAAAGCCTTCCTACCCCGATCGCAATTGAATTGAAGTGCATCGCAACCGTATGAAACCGATTAATTTCAAGAAATGGATTGATGAGAACCGCCATCTGCTCAAGCCTCCCGTAGGGAACAAGCAGATTTGGGAAGACCGGGAATTCATGGTGACGGTCGTTGGCGGACCTAATTCAAGAACTGACTACCACATCAACGAGGGAGAAGAATTCTTCTACCAACTCGAAGGGGATATCGTCTTGAAAGTACTCGAAGATGGAAAACCATGTGACATCCCCATTCAAGAAGGCGAGATCTTTCTTTTGCCTCCCCGGGTGCCTCATTCGCCCCAACGTCCGGCGAACACCGTGGGGCTTGTTCTAGAGCGCAAACGCCTTGCGCATGAGAAAGACGGTTTTCTTTGGGTCTGTAAGAATTGCGGTCAGAAGCTTTATGAGGAGTACTTTCATCTCACCGACATCGTGAGTCAGCTGCCTCCGGTGTTTGAGCGCTTTTACGGGCGCGCTCAGAACACGACCTGTCGAAACTGCGGAACTTCGCATGCAAAAAATTGATATCCACACGCACATCCTTCCGAAAAATCTGCCTCGGCTCAAAGAAAAATACGGCTACGGCGGGTTCATCCAGCTTGATCACCACAAGCCATGCGGAGCCCGGATGTTGCGCGATGACGGAAAATTCTTCCGAGAAATCGAGAGCAATTGCTGGGATGCAGGGCGCCGCGTCTTAGAGTGCGATCAAGCAGGTATCGGTCGACAAGTGCTCTCAACGGTTCCCGTGATGTTCAGCTATTGGGCTAAGCCCGCAGATGCCGCAGATCTCTCAAAATTCTTGAATGACCACATCGCGGAAGTCGTGGGTGAGCATCCGACGCGCTTTTCAGGGCTAGCTACGTTGCCCTTGCAGGCGCCCAAGTTGGCTGTCAAAGAGCTTGAGCGGTGCAAAAGGAGTTTGGGCCTTTCGGGCATCCAGATCGGCACCCATGTCAATGATTGGAACTTAAACGAGCCAGCGCTCTTTGAGGTGTTCGAGGCGGCGCAAGAGTTGGGGGCCGCGATTTTCATTCACCCGTGGGACATGATGGGCGAGAGCCGAATGCCAAAGTATTGGCTTCCTTGGCTGGTCGGGATGCCAGCCGAGGTGTCGCTTGCGATCTGTTCGATGATTTTTGGAGGGGTTTTTGAACGGCTTCCGCGATTGAGGGTGGCGTTCGCCCATGGCGGCGGCGCATTTGGGCCAACGCTTGGGCGCATCGAGCATGGGTTTCACGCACGGCCAGACTTGTGCGCTGTGGATAATTCTGTGAATCCCAAAAGCTATATTGGAAGATTTTACGTCGACTCGTTGGTGCACGATCCGAAAATGTTGAAATACCTCGTCGATCTCTTTGGAGAGACGAAAGTCGCATTGGGTTCGGATTACCCTTTTCCATTAGGCGAAAATACACCAGGCGCTTTGATCGAATCGATGCCTGAACTGAGCGATCAGGTGAAACGACGGCTCTTGTACCAGAACGCTAAAGAATGGTTGGGACTCTCGATATGAATTATGAAAATACCTTGGAATTCGCGCGACAGATGGATGGGCGCGATCTGCTTAAGGAGTTTCGCAATGAGTTTTGTTTTCCTCTCGATGCTCAAGGAAAACCCGTGCGTTATTTCGCGGGCAATTCTTTGGGCCTGCAACCCAAGAGAGCGCAGGAGTATGTCGTTCAAGAGCTGGCCGACTGGGCAAGACTTGGGGTTGAAGGCCATTTTCACGCAAAGAATCCTTGGCTTCCTTACCATGAGACCGTGACTGAGGGTTTGGCGCGCATCGTGGGCGCGCAACCCATCGAAGTCGTGGCGATGAATAGCCTCACGGTGAATTTGCACCTGATGATGGTGAGTTTTTATCAACCCACTCGTGAGCGCTATAAGATTTTGATCGAAGCAGGCGCCTTCCCCTCAGATCAGTATGCAGTGGCTTCGCAAGTTCGGTTTCACGGATTTGACCCAAAGGATGCGATCGTAGAACTCAAACCCAGGCCAGGAGAGTCTGCACTGCGGACCGAGGATATCGTTGCCCGAATTCAAGCTGAGAAAACCTCTCTCGCGCTTGTTCTCTTGGGTGGGGTGAACTACTTGACAGGGCAAGCTTTTGAGATCGCTGAAATCACCAAGGCCGCGCATCAAGTGGGCGCTATGGCAGGATTTGACCTTGCTCACGGGGCGGGCAATCTCTTGCTCAAACTCCATGACTGGAAGGTCGATTTCGCGGTTTGGTGCAGCTATAAGTATTTAAACTCAGGGCCTGGGGCGATCGCAGGATGTTTCGTGCACGAGAGGCATGCTCGGGCGGATTTGCCGAGGTTCGCCGGCTGGTGGGGACATGACAAGAAGACGCGATTTTTGATGGGCCCTGATTTTCAGGCCATACCGGGTGCCGAGGGTTGGCAACTGAGCAACCCGCCGATATTTCAGCTTGCGGCTCTGCGAGCTTCTCTTGAGCTTTTTGATCGCGCAACGATGCCGGAGCTCAAGAAAAAATCAGAACTTCTTACAGGATACCTTGAGTTTTTGCTCAAGCAGATCCCAGCGGTTTCGATCATCACTTCGGCTTTCGCTGGTCAGCGTGGGTGTCAGCTCTCATTCAAGTGGAGAGACGATGCCAAGGGTCTGATCCGTGATTTGACGAAACAAGGGATTGTCTGTGACTTTCGTGAACCCGATGTCATTCGCGCAGCTCCCGTTCCGCTCTATACGAGTTTCGAGGATGTGCATGCTTTGGGAGAAGGACTGATGCGGTATGCAGGCGCGTAAGACGTCTAAAAGCATCTCGATCGTTGGCGCAGGCCCCGTGGGATCTCTTCTGGCCGTCTTCCTTTCTCGTCGTGGGCACAAGGTGACGCTTTTTGAAAGGCGCCCTGACATGCGCAAAGAGACGATCAGCGCGGGGCGCTCGATCAACCTGGCTGTGTCAACGCGTGGTCTTCATGCGCTCTCGCAACTGGGGCTTGAAGAAGAAGTTTTAAAGCAAGCCATTCCGATGCGAGGCAGGCTGATGCATGCGGTTCAGGGGAACCTTACTTTTCAGGCCTATGGAAAGGAGGAGTCGGAATTCATCAACTCGGTCTCTAGAGGCGCGTTGAATAAATTGCTGCTCTCGAAAGCCGAAGAGTCAAGCCATGCGAAGGTCGTCTTCAATGAGCGAGTGACGGGGGCCGATTTTGAGACCAGCACCCTGCATCTCAAGAATGAGCGCACCGGCGAAAGGACCGAATTCACCTCGGACTTCATCATTGGCACCGATGGCAGCGCCTCAGCCGTGCGTTCTGAAATGCTAAGGCGCCCTGGGTACGTCTCGTCAGAGGAAAAGCTCAACTATGGTTACAAAGAGCTTCACATCGCACCAGCCGAACGCGGTGGGTTTCGCCTTGAGAAGAACGCGCTTCATATCTGGCCGCGCGGCACTTTCATGCTGATCGCTCTTCCAAATCATGACGGCAGCTTCACCTGCACGCTCTTTTTGCCTTTTGAAGGAATGATGGGCTTTTCAGCTTTGAACACCGCTCGCGAGATTTCTTCTTTTTTTGAAGGGAACTTTCCAGATGTCGTTCCGCTGCTTCCGGATCTTTCACGGATGTTCTTTGAAAATCCCACGGGCCACATGGTTACTGTGAAGTGTTATCCTTGGAGCGTTGTAGGCAGGGCTCTTCTCATGGGCGACGCTGCTCACGCTATAGTGCCGTTTTTTGGGCAGGGAATGAATTGCGGCTTCGAGGACTGCACGGTCTTGATGGATTGCCTTGATGAGTGCCGCGAGGATTTCACCGGTGCGTTTCATCTTTTCGAAAAGCGCAGAAAACCCAATAGCGATGCGATCGCCGATATGGCGGTCGAGAATTTCACCGAGATGCGCGATAAAGTGGGTGATCCGAGATTCTTGCTTGAAAAGGCGATCGAAAAGCGGCTTCAAGAAAAATTTCCAAATCGTTATATCTCGCGTTATGCACTGGTTACGTTTCGGCGCGAACCTTATCGCTTCGCTTATGAAGCGGGGATCGCGCAGAATGAGATCTTAAACGAGCTTTGCCAGGGCATCTCAACTGCGGAACAGCTCGATCTCGAGAAGGCCGATCAATTGATCCGCGAGAAACTTGATCCGATGTTCGGTAAAATCAGGAAGGATGTGTATGGATCTTAAACTCAAAGGCAAACGGGCCCTGGTATTAGGGGCTTCAATGGGTTTGGGGCGCTCTATCGCGCAAATGCTCGCAAGCGAAGGGGCTCGTGTCGCGATATGCTCGAGGAATAAGGATCAGCTTGAAAAAACCGCTCGCGAGATCAAAGCCGAGGTTGCGCTGCCATCGGATCTGACGAAACCACAGGCTGCGATAAATCTGGTCGACGACGTGAAACAAAAACTGGGTGGGATTGATATCTTGGTCACCAATAGCGGAGGACCCCCGAAAGGAATTTTCTCCGAGATCAAAACGGAAGACTGGCTGAGTGGTTTTCAGGGGCTCTGGATCAGCGCGGTCGAAGCCATCCAAGCCGTTCTTCCGGAGATGAAAGACAGGCGATGGGGCCGTATCCTGCTGGTGACGTCAGTCGCGGCAAAAGAGCCCATGCCTAGTCTTACGGTCTCAAACGGCTTGCGTGCGGGCTTGTTGGGACTTTCAAAAAGCTTGAGCCATGAAGTCGCGCGATATGGAGTCACGGTAAACGCTCTTCTCCCAGGTTACACGCGTACCGAACGGCTCAGGGAACTTGGCGTTTCGGAAGAAAAGATGACGGCCCATATTCCTGCGGGAAGGCTTGGCGAACCTGAAGAGCTTGCCGCGTTGGCGACGTTTCTGGCTTCAGAGCAAGCGGCCTATGTCACAGGGCAAATGATCGCCTGCGACGGCGGTTACCTGCGTGGACTGTAAATAGGATACGACCCACGAACCCTATGCGAATAAAGACGGCCTTGATCAAACTGCTCCATCTCAAGTCTTGGAAAGACTTAGGCAGGCTTCCTCGGCCGCTCTGGTTTCTTTCGTTTGCAGCGCTGATCAACCGAATGGGCACGATGGCAGTGCCGTTTTTAGTTTTGTACCTGACCCAACAAGAAAAACTTTCAGCCGAACGGGCCGCATTCGCTTTGGCGCTCTACGGTGCCGGAGCCATGTTGGGCAGCCTCTTTTCAGGCTGGCTTTGCGACCGATGGCATCCGCTTCGCGTGATGCAATCTTCCCTATTGATGTCGTCGATCTTTCTGCTTTCTTTCCCATCCGTGCATGGACACGCTTTGATTTACGCGGTGACCTTCGTTTGGGGGCTCGTGACGGAGTCTTATCGCCCGGCCAGCATGGTTTTGGTTTCGGATATAGCGCCGGCGCCTCAGCGCAAACAAGCCTTTGTTCTTTACCGGCTTGCGATCAACCTCGGAATGAGCATCGGGCCGGCGATTGGTGGGTTTTTGGCAGAAGTCTCATTTCGATCGATCTTTGTCGTGGATGGGATATTCACCTTCGGAACGTTTCTCATCATGATTTTTGGGATGCGCGAGACCGCCGCAAAGAAAACTGCAGCGACTTCATCAGAGGAAAAGTCGCGGCGAAATGGGTTTGTTACCGCTTTATCTGATTTGCGATACATGGCTTTTTTAGCGGGAGTGACCTTTATCGGGATCGTCTTTTTTCAGCACGAGTCGTCGATGCCGCTTTTCATGGTCAACGATCTGCGCCTTCTTCCTTCGGTGTATGGAATGATGTTCACCATCAATGCGGCCATGATCGTTTTCCTCGAAGTTCCCGTCAATGCGGCGACTGAGCATTGGTCGTACAGAAAAACACTGATCGTGGGGGCAATGCTTTTTGCGATTGGCAATGGAGCCCTTCTCTTCGTGAGTTCAGGTTTGGGCGTGGCTCTCACCGTAGCGATTTGGACGGTGGGTGAAATGATCTTTTTTCCAAGCAGCGCCGCCTATATTTCAGAGATGGCGCCCTCGCGCAATCGAGGCCAATACATGGCGTTGTTCAATTTATCATTTAGTTTCGCTTCAATGTTCGGCCGTTGGGCGGGCACGCTGGTCTTGGTTCAATTAGGCGCCAATGCGCTTTGGATCGGCGTATTTTTACTGGGATGCATTGCTTCAGCGATCTTCGCGAGAACCCAGGCCGCGCGAACCGCGTCATCAGGCTAGCTTTCTTTCTTGGCGTCGGGTTTGCAGCACTCTCGCTATTTCAGAGGTTAAGATACGACTTTGAAAGCGAGGGAGGAAGCAATGTTCATCACTTATGAGCTTGAACAGACGGGCGACGGTCTTAGAGAGACTGAGACGCCACCGGTGCTAGCTTACAAAGAATTTACCGTTCCCGGCGAGGTTCTCAGTTGGAAGGTGGGCGAGTTTGAAAATCCATCGGGCTCAAACTCTTACGGAGTAAAAGTAAGTTACCTCAACGCCGAGGGGGAGCCGGAAATGCAGGTTATACCGGTTCCGGCATCGTCAAGAAACGTCGAGGTGCACCGTGATAAACTTCCGGAAAAATTTGAGCAGGCGATAAACCGGGCGGCATAGATACGGCTATCAAGCCGTTCCCTTGCATCGTGGTGGTCTTCGTTTTGCAGAAGCTAGCATTGCAGTGAAAGGAGATTTTTTATGTTATTTGGACGACTCTCAAATCCGAGATTCAACCGTTTCGGAAGATTAGGCGTGCTTGGAATAGGCGCTTTGTATCTTTGGCGCAATCGCAGCAAGTATTTGAACCAAACCGGCGGATCGACCGACCAAGATGTTTCGCATTCGAGCACCGAGGACATGCAGAGCGATAAGATATCAAGGTAAGTCTCTACGCGTTCGGGCGGAAGCGATTCAGTCCGTCTCTCAATGAGAAGCGTCGTATTCTTTTTTCTCAACTGAGCGCTCTACCTTCCAAAACAGGATGGGTAAGAAGGCGGATAGAACACTTGAGATGACCGCGAGGTAGGGCATTCCGACAAGGGAACCGTTAGGCTCTTCATGCAAGACTTTAGCGGCGTAGAATGCGCCGACCGCGCTGGCGATGTGTTGAACTGCTGATTGCAGCGACATGAACCTGGCTCTTTCGTTAGGACGGGGCACGCGCGATGCCAAACTTGTGATCGCTACTGACCGGATTGACATGGATACCATGAAAATCACGAAAATCAGTCCGGGAGGAAGCAACGGAGGAACCTGGGCATAGCCTAGAAGAAGGATCGTAATAAAGATCACTGTCGAAGCTGTTCCAACAACGAAGGGCCCTATATCGTCGACATACCGGCCGGCCAGGCGCATGGCCACGAAACTCGAAGTTCCTCCGATGAGATAGAGCAGGCCCAAACGTTCGCGAGGAAATCCAAGATTGAATTGAAAATAAGCCGAAAGATTTGGAATCACTGAAAATGCCGCGAACATCCCGAGGCCCACGAGCATGTAATTGAAAAGCACTTCAGCGCGAAGAAGCGCCCTGACGCTTTTCAAAAAGCCTTGCTTTGGCAGATCCAAATGGGCTTTCATCGGGGGAAGGATGAGACCCGCGTACGCAGTCACCGCGAGAATCAGTGCCCCGACGGCAAAAAACGGAGTGCGCCATCCTCCGACGCGCGCGAGTTCAAGCCCTGCCGGAATCCCAAAGACAGATGCGATCGAAAATGCACCCATGACCACCCCCATGGCGCGTCCACGGCGATCGGGAGGCACGGTATCCGCGATGATCGAGAGCGCAAGCGACGTGGCAGGGCCGCCAAAAGCTCCTGCAATCCAGCGAGTCACAAGCAATGCATCACCGTGGGAGGCCAATCCTCCGACTAAGGTAGCTATGCCGAGGAAGAACAACGAAAAGAGTAGTGCTTTCCTTCGATCAAACCGATCCAAGACGATTGCGCCTAGTAGACCAGCGATGGCCGCCGAAGCTGTATAGCTTCCTCCAATCCAGCCAAGTTTTGAGAGCGGAATTGAGAGCTCCCTGGCGAAGTCGGGCCCTAAAGGCATGACCATCATGAAATCAAGCACATTGACGAATTGCACTGCGGCGATCATCAAGACGATTTTTCGTTCGTGTTTGAGCTCAAGCTTTGGGGGAGCCGAACGGGACAAGGAGGTTTCAGTCACGAGGTGATAATATCAATTCATAGGCTTGATCACAACGATTTGCTAGGTGTTTTGCCTCAATGGGCTTGAAACCAAACTTCTTGTACAACTCTATCGCCTCTTTGAGAGCGGAAGCGGTTTCAAGTTGAATTTTCGCGAACCCGAGGTCTCTTGCTTTTTCTATAGCTCGCGTAAGCAGCGTTTTTCCAAGTCCTTTTCCCCTATGTTTGTCTGAGAGGTACATCTTCCTCAATTCACAAGTCTGGTCTGAGAGGTGATTGAGGCCAAACGTTCCTATGATTTTCCCGCCGAGCTCTAAAACCTCGAAATAACCTCGGTGGGAAAAGTAGAATTCCTCTAAGTCTTCAAGATCCCTGTCGATACCTGAAGAGTCTGGCGCCAACCCGTATTCGCGGAGCACTGAGAAGACGAGTTCTTTGATTTGCCCCAGATCGGCGTTGCATGCTCTACGAAAGACCACTTCAAGCCTCTTCCTTTTGGATGGCGGGTTTTGGACCCAAATCTTGGATAAGCTTCGACACACGGTCGCTTTGTCCCACGATGAGCACATAGTCTTCAATTTCAAGCACCATGTCGGTATCGGGATTCATGATTCTGCGGCCTCGCCTTTCGATGCCCACGACCATCGCCCCGTAATTCTCCCTGATCTTCGAATCCCTGATGCTTCTGCCGAGAAGCGGCGATACGTCATCGATGAACAAACGCATGAGTTCGTATTCATCGATATGCATTTTGTGCTCAACAATCCCCGGCGGTTTCTCGATCATCGAACGGGCGGCGTCGACTTGTTCATCGGTTCCCAAGACTAAAAGTTCATCTTTCGGGAAGATTTGCGAATCGGGTTCAGGAGAAATCAGCGTTCTTGATCCTCGGTGGATGGCGACGATGTTCAATCCGAAGCGTTTTCGCAATTCAACCTTCGCGATGGCCTTGCCTGCGATGTCTGAATCGGGATGAACTCGAAGCTGCACAAGGTGAGCGTTCCACGGTGCGAGCCTTTTCAGGGCATCTGATGGGTGTTTTGATTTTTTTTCGGAAGCATCAAAGGTCGAAAGAAATTGACGTTCAAACCAATGGTACGAAGCTTCAAGCCTTCGATAGAACTTAGCAAAAAAGATGGCCGAAAGCGCCGCTACCGAGATTCCGACGTATTTTGCCGGAAAGAACGCGAGACTGACGGCGCCAAGCCAGAGAAGAGTGAGGATCTGTATCAAAAAAGTGTAACTTCCTCCTGAGAGCGGGTTTTTCCCCTCGGCATAGGCTGTGGTCATCATGGCCCATGTAAAGGGCGCCGAAATCAAAATGGCCAGCATCCAAGCGCCTGCATGCGCTGCGATTGGATTTTTGACGAAGTCCTCGAGAACCGGGTTCGCGAACCTCGCGACCATCACCCAGATCGCCGTGACTACTACCCCGTTTACGAACCACTTCAAAAGTTGCCGGTAAAAAGCGCTTCTATTAGCGGTTGAAATACGGCGTTGCTCGCTCCAAGCGACGTAGCGCGCTAGAAAATCCGCTGCTCGGGCAGGCAACCGTCTTTCAATGGCCAGCGCGGACTTGTGCGAAACGCGAATCAAGTAAGGAGTCGTTAGCGTCGTAAGAAGCGAAACCGCAACTCCAACTGGATAGAGAAAGTCGCTTGTAACGCCCAGGGTTAACCCCAGGCTTGCGATGATAAACGAAAATTCACCGATCTGCGCGAGCCCAAATCCCACTTGAACCGAGGTTTTCAGTGTTTGCCCGGTTAAGAGGGCTCCGGCAGTTGTGCTGAAGATTTTACCGACGACCGTGATTAGAGTGATGATCAAGACAGGCCATCGGTATTCCCAGATCGTCGAGGGTTCCATCAGCATCCCGACCGAGACGAAAAAGATCGCGGCAAAAACATCGCGAAGAGGTTTTATAAGTTCTTCGATGCGGTGCGATTCCGTGCTTTCCGCCAAAATTGATCCCATGATGAAAGCCCCAAGCGCAACTGAGTAATCCAGTTCAGCGGCTGCTACGACAAGAAGAAGACAAAGCCCGAGTGAAAGGGTGGTGAGCATCTCATCAGAACCCGTCTTTCCAACGGCTCTGACGATTCTCGGAACAAGGAAGTAGCCGACGATGAACCAAACGCCTACGACCAAAAAGAGTTTCGCTGACGAAAGAGCAAGGGCTGGCACAGAAAAGCTTTGATTCATCGCAAGAGTGGAAAGGGCGACCAAGATCAAGATCGCGACCAGATCTTCGACGATCAAGACTCCAAAGATCACCTGGGCGAACCTTTTGCTCTTAAGGCCCAGTTCATCCAAAGCTTTGATGATGATGGTCGTGGATGAGATCGAAAGCATGGCGCTCAAAAACAAGCTGTCGTAAAAAGACCAGCCAAATAGTTTGCCGCATGCGAAGCCCAGCGACATCATGAAAATCACTTCCACGATGGCAGTGATGCTGGCAGATACGCCGACCTTTGCAAGTTTTCGGAAGCTGAACTCAAGCCCCAAGCTGAACATCAAGAAAATCACGCCCAGCTCGGCCCAAACTTTGATGTTCGGGATATCGGTGACCAGGGGAAAAGGCGGGGTATGAGGGCCTATGATGAATCCGGCGATGATGTAGCCTAAAACAACGGGTTGTCTGATGCGTTGAAACAAAAACGTAACAATGCCGGCTACTGCTAGAATGATCGCAAGATCACGAATGAGTGGCGCTAGATGCATGCTCTAGTTCTGTCGGGAATAGACGGGTTCGTCAATGGACTCGAAGAGAGACGTAAAATAACGGTAAGAAAGTACCAAAGCGCTTGGCGCTGAGTTTGTTCAAGATGGATGCCTTCCTGTTCTCAATAAAGAACGGGTTTTATGTCTTCGACTAAAATAGCTTCAAGGAGATGCTTGCGGAATTGTTGCCTTCTGTACTGCCGCCATCTTCACTTCGCAGCTGAGAAGAAGCGCAAGATAGGGGGCTTTTTCTCCTGTGGCCAGCGGAATCGCCAACGACAGGCTAAGCAGGTTTCTTGTGCTATTGCCGTCGATTTTCGCTTTCCCCTGAGCCGAGAGACTTGAGTCGGTATTGTAAATTGCAGCTAAAAGATTACCCTTCTTGAACTTCGTATTGTAGTCTGCATTCACCAAGATACTGAGGTTGAGCTTTTCCAAGACGAGCTTGGTTTCGCCGAAAGCAGTGGTGTTTTTTGCGTTAGTTGCCTCGAATTCTTTTGAGAGATCAACATGTATCGCCGAAGTGCCCTTGGCTTTCTCGATGTTATAAGTTGAGTGTTCCAGGTCGCATTCTAGTTTCGCCGGAACAAGTTCTTGCGCATTCTTTTGAGCATTTTCTTGGGCATGCGAAACAGCTGCAAACAATAAAAGTGAACAAAGAAACAGGTTCTGAAACTTCATTTTTCGAGGCTCCTTTTTAGAAGGTCTTGGTGGTGCGCTAACAAATGCTTCGCCCTGGGTCAAGTCGTCCATTTGTTTCATTGAACTGTCTTATCGGCCACTTCTTCGCTTAGCGTCGCGACGGTTTCCATCCTGAAATGACCTCTAAATTCTTTCCTTATGACCAAAGTTCGGTATCCTAAAGGCATGCAACAGCCAAATCTCATCTTCAATTGGCCCGCTATCGGGGTAGCCATAGTCACTGCATTCATATTTGGGGGCCTTTGGTACGGCCCCATTCTTGGAAAGAAATGGGCCAAGCTCATGGGCATGTCCATGGAGGATTGCAAACCTGATCCCAAGGGAATGCGCAAGATGCTCGCGATTCAACTCTTCGGTACATTTCTCACGACGTATGTGCTTGCGCATAGTGTCCAGGTTTGGCGGCCCTCAGTTTGGGGGGTAGGCGCGGATGGATCGGATGCGATGTACGGTTTTTTCTGCGGCCTTTTCACGTGGCTTGGATTCTACATCCCGCTTCAGCTTGGTAAGGTCGCTTGGGAGCAACGTCCTTGGACACTCTTCTTGATCAATACAGGCCATGATTTCATCAATTTGCAGATTCTTTCACAGATCTTGGCGCACTGGCGCTAGGTTTGATCTTCGTTCATTAAAAGCCTTGAATTATGGTTTTAGCGGATAAAAAAAATTCTTTGCAACGGTACGCCGCTCCCTGCGAGGCGAGCACGGCGCTCTCACCGAAGGCCCGATTTCTGACGCAGTCATCTTGCTAGCAATTCCGATGATCTTGGAACTGAGTCTCGAAGGGGTTTTTGCCGTAGTCGACATGTTCTTCGTAAGCAGGCTTGGTCCCAATGCTATTGCTACCGTCGGATTGACCGAGTCGGTCGCGACGCTCATCTATTCGATCGCCATCGGCTTGAGCACCGGCGCAACAGCGATCGTCGCTAGGCGCATCGGAGAGAAAGATCCAGAGGCGGCTGCTCACGCAGGTGCTCAATCGCTTATTTTATCTTTCGTAGTCTCGGTCATTCTTGGAGTTCTAGGTGTTGTCTTTGCGGCGGATATCTTGCGCGCCATGGGTGCGGCGCCTGATGTGGTGCAAGAGGGAGCGGTGTTTGCTCGGGTGATGCTCGGCGCGAGTCCCGCCATTGTCCTCCTCTTTTTGATCAATGGAGTGTTTCGAGGCGCTGGCGACGCGGCGATGGCCATGCGAAGCCTTTGGCTTGCCAGCGGCGTCAATATTGTGCTGTGCCCCGTGTTCATCCATCTCTTTGGCTTGAAGGGCGCTGCCATGGCGACAGTGGTAGGCCGAAGCTCTGGTGTGGCTTATCAGTGCTATCACTTGTTTAAAGGCGGAAGTTTTCTGAGGGTTCGCGCGAGGCACTTCCGATTCGATTTCCCGATCATCAAGTCGATCGTGAAGATCGCATGGCCAGCGTCGGTGCAGTTTATTATTGGCAGCGGCAGTTGGATCATCCTCACGCGACTTGTCGCTGAAACCGGAGGTACTGCCGCTTCAGCGGGGTATCAAATCGCTTTTCGCAATTTCATCTTCTTCATCCTGCCTGCTTGGGGGTTGAGCAATGCCGCGGCGACGCTGGTTGGGCAAAACCTTGGCGCCAAACGGTTTGACAGGGCCGAGCAAAGCGTTGCGACAACAGCGAAATACAGCGCTGTGATGATGGGTTTTGTCACGCTGATCTTCGTGTTTTTCGCGCCGGTTTTGGTGCAGATCTTCACCGAAGACGAGATGGTCGCTCAGTACGCGTTGCAGGCCACGCGCATGATTGGCATTGGTTTCATTTTTTATGGTGTCGGCATGGTCATGACACAAGCCTTGAATGGCGCCGGTGATACGCGTACCCCGACTCGGATCAACTTCATTTGTTTTTGGGTGTTTCAGACCCCATTTGCCTATTTCTTGGCCAAAAGTACGCCCTTGGGCGCTAAAGGCGCGATTGTAGCAATTCCCGCGGCCCATGCTTTGCTTGCTTCGGTCGCCTGGTACGTCTTCAAACAAGGACGATGGAAAACGGTGAAAGTATGAAGGCTTTCGGGAACGGGCTGTTTCGTCATGCTGGCTAAGATGGCTAAGGCTTCTGCCAGGACGCAGAGAAAGGTTGAGTTTTAGTGGCATTCGACGAGAAACTCGCAGATCGAATTCGGAGCCTCTTGGCAAAAGGGCATTCTAAAGAGTTCTCCGAAAAGAAAATGTTTGGTGGCCTCGCATTCATGCTGGGCGACAAGATGTGCGTCGGAGTTCTCGGTGACCAACTTGTCGCGCGCATCGGACCGGAACAAGCCGTTGGCGCACTGAAGCGGCCCAACGTGCGTCCTATGGATTTTACAGGCCGACCGCTGAAGGGATATGTTTACGTCGGGCCTAAAGCCATTCGGACCAGCTTGACGCTCAAGCAATGGATCGATCGATCTATTTCATTCGTGTCGACTCTTGAAAGTAAAAACCGCGGGAGCTTGCGGCGAAAGACTGTTTCTCAGGCCGAGTCCAAAGAAATAGCGCGAAGCACGCCGCTCTCTAAGATCATCAACTTCGGTCCCGCGACCCTTTCCGAGTTTCGCGCCATGGGCTTAACTACTTTTGGGCAACTAGAGGATCTCGGTTGGGAAGCCGTATGCCGAAAGTGGGTTGAGAACTTTCCAGAGAGATTAAACGTCAACGCATTCGTTGGGGTCATCGCGACCTTTGAGGGAATCTCTTGGACTAAGATCTCGCAGTCGGATCGAAGCAAGGCGCGCAGTCTAACGAACCAGTTGAGGCGTGAGTACGCTCTTCCTCCGGTACGGCCTTCCAAGAGGAAACGCAAAATCTAACTTCGTTTTGATGGCGGATTCGTCTCCTTTTTAACAAATTCAAGGCTTTAACCACAGGCTCAGTCAGAGCTCAGACAAGCTTTGATGTCACCCGTCGTCATTCTGGCCTTTGCTCGATGCGCTCTCGCGTGAATAAGTTCACGACTTGAGCTGCGACATCCGCTTCCGGAAGCACTTTCAGGACGTTTGTCGCTCCTTGAGTTTCGATCCCGGCAAGCCGGATATAGCGTTGCATCGTCTCTAGGTCTTTCCAGCCACAAATCTTCATCACGACAGCCGGTGCGATGCTGCTCCGATTGTTGACGGAGATGACTTTGTTTTCAAAGTCGAGATCAGTCCAGAGAAGAGCGTAAAGTTCGCCACTTCTCATTCCTGTCAGTCGCGCCAGAGACCAGACGGGATACCACTCATGATTCATTCTTCGAGCTTCTTGGAGAAGCTTTCGGATTTCACCCAGAGTCAGAATCTCCGGTTTCTTTTCTTCATCCCGGCCTAAGCTAATTCCATGAGCCGGACTTCGATCCATTCCACCAACCAATCGGTTATCAATCCCGAACACGAAGATGCGGTTGATGATGACCTTGATCTTGTTTTGGTAACTGATCGAGGATGAATGCGCTTTGAGCTGATTGAGCACTTCAACAACATCGGCTCGGGTGATTTCGGCAGCTTGCCGCTTCCACCAGGGAGCGGTGTGTTTTTTGAGAGCACTCACATAGTCGGTGCGCGTTGTTTCGGCGAGAGCGTCATCTTTGTCTTTTGAAAAGATGCTTTTCCCACGCCTCAACGAGTGCGCCCCAACTTGAGCCTTGGTTTTCTCGTAAAGCGACTTCACGTTCACATTCCCGGATTAAACGGGTTTCTTCCCGTTTCGCTTCCCATTCAGATTTGATGGCGAACTTCGCCTTCTGAACCCGGATAGAACTGTTTTTATTGCTACGAACAGTTGCAGACGCTTTCCAAAGCGTCTCGCCCCTATTTGAAAGATACGACGTCACACTCATGAATTGCCTCCTTTGATTAAAAAGCAGGCGTTAATAAGTTTTCGACGTCGCTCCGCAGGAACCGGAGCCGGTTGCCATAGTGGTAAGCTTTGAGCCTTCCACGCCAGACCAGATTCCTGATCTGACCAACCGAAGTCCGAAGTAAAAATGCAGCCTCTTTCGAGGTCAGCATTTGAGTTTGTCAAAGATCGTTGCTTCTGATGATTCTTGATCCACAGACATATTAGTTTTCTGATTCATATCACTCCCACTTTGAAAAACCACCCGCGTTTTGTCGTAGGGTGGGAGTCTTGTTTTCAGAATCTATTGCTCCGCAGATCTGTCATCTGTAGGAGCATAGAACATTACAACTGCTTGATATGGTACGCGACCATGAGCCCATGGATTTCTTGAAGATGCTCTCTGATGCGTTCAAGCATTGAAGGAACCACTTCAAGAGACTGGGTTTCTATACGTTTGGACACTTCTTCGATTTGAGATCGAACTGTATGCCATTGTGCCAATAAAATTTTCTCATTTTGTTCACACATCAGATACCGACGAATCTCTCGCTTGAAGTACGCAGCTTTGAGAAGCTTTGGAATGCTGAGACGAAAAGCCTCTCGATCTTTCGTTACCCGATTCCATTCGTATTCGGAGAATTTCACGCAACAAGCGCGAAGATTAGTTGGTTTTTTTATGGATTCCATTTAGATGCACCTTTCGTTTTCGAAGGGCGCATC
This sequence comes from Bdellovibrionota bacterium, assembly GCA_040754655.1. Classification (GTDB taxonomy): domain Bacteria; phylum Bdellovibrionota; class UBA1018; order UBA1018; family UBA923; genus JBFMCE01. Next base: position 62,420 of record JBFMCE010000001.1, read on the forward strand.
CGCCGTTTTTTTGGTGGGATGGGCTTGGGTTTAAAAGGGGCCGCTGCTTGATCGCAGTAGGCCAAGATGGCCTCGAAGTTGCCCAATCTCTATTTCTTACGCAATATCTGGTATAAATTTTTGTTATTTATTTTAGTGAATCAATTTCTTCAAAATGGGTGTCGCATTTTCGGAATGGGTGTTGTCACATTTTTAATTACGAATTTGTTCACTCTTGAAAGTTGGTTTTAGACATAGTTTTAGGTTTTAGATCGAGGGAAGTTTAGAGCAGGCAGCAGGGGGTAGGCTATCTGGAGATATCCTTTACCCCGAAAGTCTCTGGTGGCTATCGCCCCCAGACCCCTACCTAATCAATGTAAAAATCGTGTCGAATCTCTATTACTCGATGCTTTGAATTAAACGAAATCCATCTCCGATCATAGGGCAAATTATCCGGATCTTGATCTGCGTAAACCCATAAACATCCTTCATTGTCGCAGCTTTTTCGAATAGGTTTGCCTACAATATCTTCTATGTTTTGCTCGTCCATCCCAAGTTGAGCTTTTGCAAATCCAGTCTCTGAAAATCTGTCAGCCCAAACAGTTCCAAGAAAAGGTGTAAGTAACGTGCGACAAAAAGCGTCTTTCCAATCATAGTGAAATCGAATCTTGTTGCTAACAAGAACGGTAGCAAATAGAAGGCAAAAGACCAATACAACTTGGGTTAACCGTTTCATTTGCTGTTACCCTTTTACTTCGAGATTATTGAAGATTTCTCGATCTCTTCTGGTTCGAATGTATGGTTTTCCTGTACTTGGAAACACAGGTCTTGCGTTAGCAACTTCGCCATTGCAAGTCATGCTCAAAGCAACATCCGGCTTTACCCATCCTACTTCGGTGATGTGGTATTTTGTAATTCTCTTCTTCTTATTCCTTTGAACATCATCGATTAACTTAATGGGAACAGCCCACTGCTTAGAATTTTCATAAATGACTTTTTTGCCTTTACCTGCAAACTCGGAGTCATTAGCGGGTGTTTTTTTAATAACAGAAACATTAAGGTCGTCTCCATTATCAAATATTTCCATCGTTGAGCCACTATAGATCTTCCACCAAGACTTGTGACCTTCGACAGGCTTTCCATCCACTCTACGAAATCCATCAGCATCGACATCTGGTGGCGTTCTAGTCATAGGAGGAAGTGGAAAGGCGACCGCTTTGTCACCAGTACCAACCACAACCCAGAGCGGTTTGGAAGAATAGTTATTGATGTGCCCTTTAAAGCCTAATTTGTGCCAGAGCTTTTTTAAAGTTTGATACGCGTCCATTCAAATCTTCCACTCTACTGAAAATTAGTTTTTAGCTCAGAGACGACTGTTTGAATCAAAACATCATCTACTGCATCTTTTTGAAACAAGATGCCAATTTGGTGTTTGCCAATCGCCCCTTTATGGTCGCTAAAAATGAGTTCTTTAATCCGCTGCTTTGACGTCGCGTTTTTAACAATTGCCCTTGGGATAACCGCGATACCCACGCCTTCCAAAGCAAGCTCTCTCGCTGCTTCAAATGTATCTAGAGTGTAGATCAAGCTAGGTTGTATTTTATTTTCCCATAGAAGCCGATCTAAAGAGAATTTGTAACAATCCGATGACGGTACCGTTATCAAAGGCAGGTGTTTTATTTGCTCAAAGGTGTTTTGAGAAATTTGCCTTGGGATCTCTTTTCGGCTCGTTGAACAATAAAAGCCAAATGAGTCCATGTAGAGGGTTTCAAAACAGAGTGTTGGGAAATCTTCGATCTGAGCCGTAATCGCGATGTCAATCTGACCTTCAAACAGCTTCCGACGAAGTTGTTTGTATGATCCGCTGACAAGAGAGATTTGAACATAAGGATATTTCTGAGAAAACCCCCTTATGAATTTGGGCCAAAGACGTATTGCAAAACTCTCATAAGTTCCAATGGAAATAGTACCTGCCAATTTGGCATCGGAAAACCTGATTCTCTTTTCTAAGCCATCGAGCTCATTCAAGACTTTTTGGCTAAACGCTACAAGCGATTTTCCAGCGTCCGTGACTTCAACGCCTTTCGTGCTCCTTCGAAAGAGTTTTGCTCCAAAGGCGTCCTCCAAAATTTGCACAGAGTGCGTAAGGCTGGGCTGACTGATGCGAAGTTGTTCCGCAGCTCTTCTCAAAGAACCCGCACGGGCAATGGTGTTGAAATAATACAGTTTATCTAAATGGTCTCTGAGCAGGACTTTCATGATAGATATTTTCTATATGGCATATAATTACTATGTATTTCCTCTATATCTTAAAGATTGATATTTCTGTCAATCGTAGAACTTCTTTAAGAAAGGAAATCATCAAATGTGCAAACCATCTGCCGATCGACGAGTAACTTGTTTCATCAAATACGTCATTGATCGTGACCGAGTCGAAGAATTCGAGACCTACGCCAAAATGTGGATCCCGCTTGTAAATAAGTTTGGCGGTAAACATCATGGCTACTTATTGCCTCATGAAGGAGCTGATAATATTGCTTATGCATCGTTTACTTTTTCCAGCTTTGCGACTTATGAGGAATATCGAGCCAGCATTCGAACCGATAGCGCTAGTCAAAAAGCCTTTGCGTTCGCTAAAGAAACTCGTTGCATTATCAGCTCTGAACGGACTTTTCTAAGGCCGGTTTTTGAATAAATGGGGATTCTATATGAGTGGAGACGTGGCCTCAGACGAAGATGGCACTATATACAAGAAATATATTTATCCTGATGGCCACATCCTCTCTTTAACAAAAGAAGAGTTTGACGCTGTAGTCGAGGTCTTCAAAATTCTCGATAGCGCTCAAAACAAACTCTCAAAAAAGTCCATCCCACCAACTGCGCTGCGCCGTGACTAAGAAAAGGGTTAATTCAAAGCGCTCGACAAACCTTCCAAATATTGGTAATATTTACCAATATGAAGGCCGTTTTGGTAAGACACGAGAAACTCACCGTCCGTAGGCGTTATGTCATTGAAATTTCGGTACACGCGCTACCTCGTTCAGAGAAATATCTAGATGGCCTGAAATGGGGTCTTATCTGCGTTGATCGAGTAACAGGAAAACGTGTTTTAATGGATAATCATCATCCGAAAGGCCCTCATATTCATATCGACAGCGATGAGCTGCCTTACGAGTTTACTGGACTAGATCAGCTGATTGATGATTTTCGACGGTTGATTATGGAGCATATGGGAGTTCAAATATGAAGCGATTAGTGGTTTCTTGCAAGACGGCAGACCAAGTATTCGAGGATTTCAAAAAAGCTGCGCGCAAAGTGCAGCGTGGAACTTTTCGTGGTGAATCTGAATATGAGGTTAGCTTTGATAATAAAGCTGACTTCAATCGGTTTGTCAGGAGCATTCCGATTCTTTCGGCGATCATTGTTTTCAAGCCACGCTCTGTTTATGAACTCGCGAAACTTACGGGCATTGATGTTTCAAATCTCAATAAGACGATTCAATTTTTTGAAGAAATTGGGGTTGTGAAGGTAAAGACTGCCAAGGTGGCAGGGCGTACAGTAAAACAGCCGCATGTGGAATATCAAGAGGTTACGTTTCGATTAGCCGCTTAGTTTCTGGTTCGAACATTTTCAAAGATGGCGGAGAGGGTGGGATTCGAACCCACGGTACCCGTTAAGGCACACACGCTTTCGAGGCGTGCTCCTTCAACCACTCGGACACCTCTCCTTAACACATGGTTGAATGATTTGAAGAGCTTGAAGATTTACCTTCCCATCAAATGAGAAGCAAGGCTTCTTTTAGATAAAAAGAGTCAAAGTCAGTGGAAAATGAAACAGCGCCGAGGTCAGCGCTCTCTGAGGCTCTTCATATAATCTAGTCTTGCTTGAAACCCCTTGTCGGTCAGCAAATGATCACAGGCTTTGGTCGAAGCCGTTGACTCAATTTCCCTGTGCATTTCATGGGTCATCGCCTCATACAACCTTTGGCGATCTTCTTGAATCGCTTCCAGCAACTTCATTCTAGCGGGGTCAAGTTGCCAACCATGGATCAAGTATCTTTCATTGAAATTCGAGAACTTTCCCCACAAATACAGAAATGGGGTCGAATGAATCAAATGATCGCGCTCTAAGCCGTGAGCCTTTTCTTTCGAGTTGTCGAGATGAAACTCTAAGAGTCTCGCCAGATCTTCCCGAGAGCGAACAAGCGATACTCTTCCGACGTCAAGATAGCGCCATCCTTTTGTCGTATAAGCGATATTTTTCCCGCGAAAGTCAAAAGCATGGGTTACTAGCGAAATTTTTCGGGCAAATTCGATGAATTCGTCCCAGTGCATTTTAGACAGGGTTGGGTAATACCCAAGAATCTCCAGTTCTTCGACCTCTATCCATTCGCCTCTGGCGGAGCCGAAAAATTCTGGGGTTATCTCAGGCATGCCGGCAAGCGTTTTGTATCCTTCCTCGATCGCCATAGAGATGTAAAAGCTCGCGTTTTTAAGTGTCTTGCTGAATTTTGAAATGACCGGGAATTGAATGACTCGTCCTGGACTGTCTTTATTGCGCCAGGTTTGCTTTAGATTTCCTGCACCCAGAAACTCACCCAGCACGACCTCCCGATCACTGAAAATAACCACGTCGCCTGGTTTAAGTTTACCTGAAATTTTGATGTATTTCTTGTCATCAACGGCAGGGGAGCCTTCGCGGTAAAGGACGTACTCTTCGGCATGCAGGTCATGAGAAATGAGATGAGACCAAACGAAAAACAAGGCAAAGAAAGCGAGTGGGCGACGGTTTTGCGTCATGCGCCATCGTTATTAACATAAACGACTCTTGTTTTATAGTTTGAACGTAGCAAAACAAAGCATCACTGAACCGTGGTCGGCAAATGGAAGTTTTTAGATTGATTTCAGGCCGCTTTTTTTGTCACGGAATCGGCGGCTTTCGAGCTTGGTTCAACAGCGCCGGCAGGCATTCTTGAGCGCATGTACTCCATTTGCCTGTTGTAAGCCTCGGCGACTTCTTCGAAGTAATCGCCGTCTCGAAACTTGATCCCATCAAGGGTTTCACCCTTGGCTACGCGCTCGCAATGGTTGCGAAGCCTTAACATCGGGCCAGCGACGCGGTTCGAGAATGCGAGGCCTGCTACCGTTGTGAAAAGTATGGTCGCGCCAGACACAATGGCGAAGAACCAGGTGAGAAGATCTTCCATGTTCGAAAGCACCCGAAAAAATGGATCAGATGATCGCAAGCCCGCTTCGATCGCATAGCCCGTGTATTTGGCGAAGAAGTAGCAGCTTGTAGCGTAGAACAATCCGCATGCGATGAGCGCCGTCAGCCCGCAAAAGGCCAGGAATCTAAGCTGAAAAGGCTCATTCACCAAGAATTGCCGTCGCATGTTTCCGAGTTTCTTTTTGAGTAGGATCTTCATGATAGCCGTTTCGTCAGAACCACGGAAAAAGGTGAGGCCCAAGAATGAACCAGAAATATTTTGCCTATCTCTCGTGACCGCTGGCCCTGATACCATGAATAGCTGGATGCTTCGACACCGATACCAGACGCGACATCTGTTTTTCTTTGGGCTTGCCTTGGTGATTTCTAATCCACATGAGCCTTATGCGCTCGCCCGGGGAATCGCAAAAGAAAAACCCGACCATGTGTTGTGCCAAAAGTGGACCGTTCGCGAATGGAATGATTTTAGATCTAAGGCCGCACTCACCTATCCAAGATTCGCTTACACGGTTTTTGATAAAGTCTTCCAAAAATGCGAGGCTAGGATTCGTGCGCTTGGGTTGACCGAATGCTTTAAGAATATGAAGGGCCTTACCGCCCTGAAGCGGGTCATGAGCATCGAAAACGGCATGGGATTTGATATCCCAACTCGTCAGTATCTCGCGAAGCAACCCAAATGGGTGGTTGAGCTTCCGCACGAGTTTCGGAAAGGCTTGCCTAAGAATTGGAAAGAGGTCGCTGAGACCAAGGGCTGGGAGGTTCTTTATTACCATTCCAGCGTTTTGGACGACCGAGACAACGGACGAGCCTTGTTTTATTTCGGCGATGACGATCGAGATCGGTGGATTCAGTTCATTGTTTATCCCAATGGCGGCGGGCAACTGATTGACTTCATCGGCATTCAAAAAAAAGACAAACCCGGCGGACGCGTGCTGCAAAAGCCAAAGATTTTTTTTCGCGACCTCGCGATCAAGCCCCCATCTAAAAAGATCGAGACTTTAATTCAAACTTCGCGGTGTGTGGGATGCCACGCGGGCGGAATGCGCCAGATCGAAACCGCGACGAATTCGATCGACACGGTATTGTTGAAGGGAAAAGATCCAGATGATATTCCTCTCAAGAGCCTAGCGCAGTATCGGCTCGAACGATTCAACGCGCGCATGCAGGCGTATGGCATCTTTGACTGGCACGGTACATACAAGTACTCTCTTCACGGTCCACCGCTGGGCCGAGCTCACGGGTGCGTCGAGTGCCATAATGGCGCAGATCGCATGCCTCTTACGGTGAGCACGACCCAGTCGCAGATTGAACATAAAATTTTAGTTGAAAGGTCAATGCCGCCGGCACTCTCTCATTCCGAAGAAGATGAGAATCGCCGGCGAGAGATCGCCTCTAAGATTTTCGAAGATTATGTCGTCGACGTACAGGAATGGTTGACTAAAGCACCCTGTCTCAAAGACTAAATCTGCAATGCGCCTTTGCAAGCAAAGCAAAGATTGTTAGTTTCCCTGCATGAGTACGACACAACCAGCACCAGCTAAAGCGCGCATTCGATTGGCTCAGTCGTTTTGGAACCACGACAATTGCGTTCCGTTTTCGGACGATATCCAGCCCGCAAGCTTGTTCCTCAAGAATAGGCATTATCTTGTGGTTGATATTGAGACGCAGAAGATTGCTCAAGACGTCGGCGGGTGGGCGAATATCGACAAGCTTGGCGTTTCGGTAGCGTGCGCCTACGATTCGAAGTCTGGTGAATTTTTAGCATATCGTGAGAACGAACTCTCTGAATTGCACCGGCTCTGCAAAGAGCGTTTAGTTGTAGGTTACAACATCATTGGTTTTGACCTCAAAGTGCTGACGGCTTACGGTTTTGAGCCTAAAAAGTTTGATGTTTTTGACATGATGCTCGATGTTGAGCATTCGTCGGGTTGGCGTTATGTGAAGCTCGACAATATCGCCAAAGCGACGCTGGGGATTGCGAAAATCGCAGACGGATTGCAAGCGGTCGAATGGTACAAACGCGGTGAGATCGACAAGATCATCGAGTATTGCATGAAGGATGTCGAGATCACGCGTGACGTGTTCACCTATGGCATGAAAAACGGGCATATCAAGATCGCCCGAAGCGAGGGAGATCCCGCCACTTTTGCAGTTCAGTGGACTTGAAGCGCCGGAAGCTATGCCGAGCCACCGCTGCGGTTCGGCGATAAAACTACTCCGAATGACCATTATGTTTGAATTTAATTGAACATCCCATGGATGGGATCTGGTTCTCCCCCACGGGTTGGCCCTGCAGCATCGCTTCCAATGCGAGTTTCAAGTCTTGTTTGGTCACTTTCGCGGGATCTTTCCAGTTGTCATCGATTCGGCCTCGATAACGAAGTTTAAGATCCTGGTCGAAAACAAAGATATCTGGCGTACAAACCGCTCCATAGGCCTTGGCGACTTCTTGGGTTTCATCGATGAGGTAAGGAAATGAAAAGCCCACTTCCTCAGCCTGAAGTTTCATGTTTTCGGGCGAGTCTTCGGGATACTTCTCAGTGTCATTTGAATTGATCCCCACGAACTGAACACCCTTTGGCGAAAACTCCCTGGCCAACGCCGCAAGCCTGTCTTGCACTGCGATCACATAAGGGCAGTGCTTGCAGATGAACATCACTACAAGAGCCTTCTTCCCCTTAAAGTCCTCGAGTGCGTGCCATTTGCCGTCGATGCCCATGAGTTCGAACTTCGGAGCTGATTTTCCTAATGGAACCATTTCAGAATAGGTAAGTGCCATGCGGGCAGTCTAGCGGTCGATTCCAATGAAATCAACAGCTGGCTGCACGCCAGGTGACTCTATGAAACGAGTTTGTTAGTGTTCACAAGCAATGGAATTCGATTTTGACTATATCGTCATTGGATCAGGGTTCGGGGGCAGCGTGTCTGCCATGAGGCTGGCCGAGAAGGGCTATAAAGTCTGCGTGCTCGAGCGTGGCAAGCGTTACCGGGCTTCTGATTTCGCGAAAACCAATTGGGATCTGAAGCGCTATCTGTGGATGCCCCTTTTGCGCTGTTTCGGCATTCAGAACATCAGTTTATTCAAAAACGTCCTCATTTTAAGCGGGACCGGAGTGGGCGGGGGAAGCCTTGTTTACGCCAATACTTTGCTTGAACCCGGGGACGCCTTTTATCAAGCTCCGCAATGGAGTGGGCTTGCTGATTGGAAGCAAGAACTCAAGCCTTGCTATGAGACCGCCAAGAAAATGTTGGGCGTTGCGCCCAATCCTTTTACCAGTGAGGTCGATCGGAAATTAAACGAGGTCGCTCAAGAGTTGGGGCGAGCCCACACCTTTGAGAGCGTCAATGTGGGCATCTATTTTGGCAAGGAAGGCGAGAAACCGGGCACGCAAAATGCGGATCCCTATTTTGGGGGTGCCGGACCTGAACGAAATTCTTGCATGCTCTGTGGGGCCTGCATGGTGGGCTGCCGCCACAATGCAAAGAATACGCTAGATAAAAACTACCTCTATTTTGCCGAAAAGTACGGGGCGGAAATCTGGCCTGAATCGAATGTCTGTGACATTCGCAAGCTCTCGCGAGGGGGGTACGAAGTCTATCTTGAACGTTCGACCTCTTGGTTCTTTAGCAAGCGTCGCCGTGTTTTGACGTCACGAGGCGTTGTATTTGCGGCGGGGGTTTTGGGTACGGTGAACTTGTTGTTTCGATGCCGAGATGTGACGAGGTCGTTGCCGGCGATTTCGCAAAAACTTGGACACAGCGTAAGAACCAATAGTGAGGCTCTTATTGGCGTGACTACGAAAGACAGGCAAAAAGACTTCTCACAGGGTATCGCGATCACCTCGGGCTTTTACGCCGATGAAAACACCCACATCGAGCCAGTGAGGTATCCCAAAGGTTCGTCTTTCATGAAGTTGTTGGCGGCCCCGATGGCTGATGAAGGGGGGCGATTCTTGCGCCCGCTCAAGATGGTCGCTTCAACTATTTTTCATCCGGTCGATACGTTGCGCCTTTTAATGAACACGCGTTGGGCCGAAAGCACCGTGATCTTGCTCGTGATGCAGACCCTCGACAATAAGATGAAATTCAAGCTTGGTCGAAATTTGCTCACTCTTTTTCGAAAAAGACTCACTACCGAAGTCGATCCATCGCAGCGCGTTCCTTCTTATATTGCCGTTGGCCATAAGGTTGCTCGAATGCTGGCGAAAAAAATCGATGGAATCCCACAGAGCGCTGTGAACGAAGTTCTGCTGCAAATTCCCACGACAGCGCATATCTTGGGTGGTTGCGCCATTGCAGCGAGCCCTGATGAGGGAGTCATTGATCAAAACCATAAGGTCTTTGGCTACGAGAATATGTACGTTTGTGATGGATCCGTGATTCCCGCAAATTTAGGCGTCAATCCTAGTCTCACAATCACAGCTATGACCGAGCGTTGCATGAGCAAAATTCCGCGCAAGACTGGATCTTAAAGAAGGTTGCACTGGCTTCGGCGTACCATGACATTTTTGGGTTCTACACTAGCTTTCTGATTAAGTGGCAAAACGAACTCGAACGCGCGGTTGCGTGGTCGCATTCATGCTTTGGCTCGCATGGCCAGATGGCGCCCAAGCATTCACCTTGATCAGCAATGATCCTCAGCAAAGGGGTTGGCAGGCTTCCGCGCTTGAAGTGAATATCAATGTCTCAAGCTGTCCACCGGAACTCGATGTGCCCGCTCTTTTATCGGCAGCAGCTGAGTTGTGGAATCGGGGAGCGGGTTTGCCGATTCGAATTTCTCTGGGCGAAAATTCTCAAACCACTTCAGAGACCGCGCTTGCGGGCAGTGCGTCTGATGCTCCATTGCTGATTTGCGATAGCAGGTTTTCTGAGAGTTCAGGGCAAGATGGAAACTTCGTTCCCGGGATCACAACGGTTCTTATCGATGAAGACAGTAATCACCTTATTTATGGTTTCATCTTACTCAACGTCCAAGACGGCACACGAGCGAGCATCAAGAATCTTTCGAGAACGCGAATCATGGTGGTGATCGCCCATGAGCTTGGCCATCTCTTGGGCCTTGGGCATTCGTCCGATCCAGATGCGCTGATGTACTTCGAAGTGAGCAACAAACCCGTGCCACGGCTCGCGAGTGATGACATCGATGGCGCCCGTTATGTTTACCGTCCGGTTTCTTCAGATGGCGATGACGAGAATGAGGGTTGCGGCACGGTGTTCGATGCGCAGGGTGGGTCGCCTCCAAACAACAGTAAGTTTTCTACCTTGTGGTCAGCTCTTTTTTTAATGATGGCGGCTCATCTGACCCGGCGTCGCCGAAAAGGCCATGCTTCAAACGAGCCGCCTTGACACCCACCGAGCGATTCAGTAGCACCAGTTACGGATCTTCTGAAGGGGGTGCTATGTTCTTCAGTCCAAAAGTTTTGTTGATTGCAGGTTTGTGTGTTTTTGCGCTTGCCGGAGGCGCCAGCGCCGACGATGATCCAGCGCCCGCTGCTCCAAAGACAAGACCCAAAATGAGATCTGTCTCTGGCGCGCAGGCATCATGGCTGATTCAAAAGCACCTCAAAAAGGGATATTACGAAGGCACGCACGAAGGTCAGAGCTGCAGTGTGAACATCGATAGGTACGGACGCAATCTTTATGCGGAGGTTGACTCCGACGACACTGGTGAAAAAGGTGTTGTCATAAATCTGAGGTCTAAAAGAGCGGCAAAAGCGCGACTAGAAAAAAACAGCGTATTGATCATCACAGAAACTCTTCAGCCGAACGGAAAAAAGAAAATCATAGAGTTCATTAGAATCACTAAGCTAAAGGATGCTGAGTTTTTGGTGAAGGGAGGGATCAATTCAGCTTCTGATGAAAAGTATCTCGTCTCGACTTGCAAGGTCAGGCCGGAGTAAGGTTTACGGGCCGCTTGAGGCCGAGTTGCCTTGGCTATCGATGTAATACACGAACCCTGAACCATCGCCTCCGACGTGCATATTGCCTCCGCCTGCGGAGAGTGAGCGCCTCCAAGGGCCTTTTCCACTGGCTTGTGCAGCTGCTTGCGCAAGCGCATAGAGATTGAAAGATCTAGGTTGGCCTTCAAGTCCGCCATCGCCTTTGTCATCGACCCAATACCTTCCACGCAGAACCGGGATTCCATATTGTTGAAGTCCAGCGACGTCAGAGGTGGCAAGTTCTCTTCCGTTGATGAACACGCCGGTGTTTCCCTTAGAAGCGTTGGGTTTCAGGCTGCCACCTAGGTTTTGACCTGCTGGAACTACTCCAGCTGCACCATGTCCTTCTACCCCCCATGCGCCTGATTTCTTGTCATACCAATAGCGACCAGGCTTGATCTTGATGCGATGGGTTTTCTCGAGCCTTGAAATCGTGGCTGCGGTCAATTTCTGACCGTTCACAAAAGTGTCGGTCGTCTTTTTGGCATCGACATCGAACCCTGGGAGATAAAAAAACGAGAGGGCGGATAAGAAAAAAATAAGGTTTCGCATCATAACGTGCAGATCCTACCAGTCTGAACTTATTTTTTCATTGATACGTAGCGTTACAAAGGATAGATGAGCTGCTTTATATCAATTTTGCATAATCCTTATGAGGGAATCATGTTTGAATCACACATCGCATTTACGGTTATTCCCGATAGTAGCGAAGCCGGAACATATTTAGGATCAAGAATTGATGCCGCTCTTGCTTCTCACCCAGCCGACGCAGCCATTGTTTTTGCCTCAACAAGGTATGAACTCAAAAAGCTCCTCGAAGCCTTTCATGCCCGATGCAAGCCGAAGGTGATCATTGGTTGTTCGTCGGCGGGAGAATTTGTTTCTGAGCAGCAGGGTGAGGGGGCTGCGACGGTGCTCGCCCTGTGTTCGGATGAAATCAAGTTTTCGGTGGGCGTTGGCGCTGGTTTGCGCAAAAACAGACTCGAAGCCGCAAAAGCTTTGGCCTCATCGTTTAGCCCATTAGAGGATCCGGCCTTTCCGCATCGATCCTTGCTCATTCTCACTGATGCGCTCGCGGGATATGTCGATGATTTCTTAGAACACTTTACGCTACAAACCGCCGGGCGGTATCAACTTGTTGGGGGTGGGGCGGGAGACGATGGAAAGTATCTTGAAACCTACGTTTTTGAGGGAACCAATGTTCATCGTGACGCTGCGGTTGGATTAGAAATTCTATCCAAGAAACCTATCGGAATTGGGGCTCAACATGGTTGGAAGTTGGGAGGCTCTCCGATGCGTGTGACTGAAGCTATCGGCAATAGGATCATCAGTTTAAATGCGACTCCAATCATCGATGTCTTCAAAACACATGCGAGAAATGCTTGCCAGGTGTTCGATGTTTCCAATCCACTTCCTTTTTTTCTTCGTACGGCGCTCGCTGTAGAAACCGGGAGTAGCCACAAAATTCGAGTGCCTCTTCAACTGCACGAGGATTCAATCATCTTCGCAGCTGAAATTCCCGTGGGAGTAACGGTTCAGCTCGCGACTATTACGCCCCAGTCCTCTTTAGAGGCAACAATGGTTGCAATTCGTTCTGCTCATGAACAATTGGGCGGACTCAAGCCCAAAATCGCGTTTTTATTTGACTGCATTGGCACCAGGCTGAGAGCCGGAATGGCGTACCCATCTGATCTCGAGAAAGTGAGGCAAGCCTTGGGTGCAGAAACGATGCTCGTCGGTTTCAATACTTATGGCCAGGTCGCGAGAATCGCGGGCCAGTTCACCGACTTTCATAACTCTACCGGAGTTGTCTGCCTGATTCCCGAATAAAGCAATTGCGTCGGGGTTGCGATGTTGAGTTTTGTAGCTGCTTTAGTCGATCTCCAGAAACGCCGTGAAGGCGTGGCTCGCTTATCTTCCGCTTTGGGAGCGAAGGATCTTCTGATTTTCATTAAAGACCCGGCGGTGGATCTTTTTTTGCCTGCGCAGGGCTTTCCACAGACCCTTCCTGACGCAGAGGATTGGTTTTCCTTTCTTGGAGAGTGCGAGCTGAAAGGCCAATGTTCGGAACGCTTGACTTGGCCGGCGTCCTCAGATGGTCAACAAGATGTGTTTGGAATTGCCACGGCGGAAGGCGTGGTATTCGCATTCGCTGATCTAAAGAAGCCGACCTCCGAGATTGAACGCGCTCGTGAAACGCTTTCTTTGCTGAGCGCAATCCTCAATCAAGAGAGAAAGATGGAAATCGAGATGAACCGCTCTAAGATGTTCAAGGAACAGGCAAGAAGGGCGATTCAGCTCGCCGATGCTCTCCATTCATCACGTATCCATATCCAGAACGCATTGATCCAGACTCAGAACGCCAAGAAAAGCGCTGAAGATGCCCTCAGGGTTCGCGATGAATTTGTTTCAGTTGCCTCGCATGAACTGAAAACGCCCTTAACGTCTCTTTCTTTGGAATTGCAGTTCCTAAAGAAATGCTTAGAAGCGAGGGCTTTCGACGAGCGTACGGTAACGATGCTTCATGAGGGCATTGACTCTGGCCGCGCCCAGGCGCATCGCGTCGGGGTCTTGATTAACACGTTGCTTGACGTGTCAAGAATCAAGAGCGGCGAAATTAAACTCGATCTGCAGACTTTTGACCTAATCTCGACCGTCAAAGAAATCGTGCCATTGTTCGCCGTCGAGGCGGAAGCGACGGGATCGTCAATTTCAATGAATATGCGCTTTTCTTCATTGCTGATCGCCGCTGATAAGGTCCGCGTAGAACAAGCGTTGAGCAACTTGCTTTCGAATGCAATCAAATACGGAGCCGGCAGGCCCATTCAGGTTTTCGTCGGCCAGCGAGATGAATTCGCCGAAATCTCCGTCGAGGATCAGGGAATCGGTATTGCTCCGGAAGACCATGAGCGCATTTTTCACCGTTATGAACGAGCGGTCTCGTTTCGAAACATCAGTGGTCTTGGATTGGGGCTTTATATCGTTCGTCACATCGTCGACCGCCATTCCGGAAAAGTGCAAGTGAAAAGCAATCCGGGAATGGGTTCGAGGTTCAGTATTTTTTTTCCAATGAGGCCACGAAGTGAATAAGAAATTAGTTCTTATCGTTGAAGATGATCGCTCTATTCGATATGTCCTAGAGAAGATCTTAAAGTACGAAGGCTTGGAAGTAGACTCGGTCGGCAACGGTGAAGAGGCGATGGCTTGGCTCAATGCTTCCCTGAGAACGCCGGATCTCATTTTCCTTGATCTGATGATGCCTATCATGAGCGGCTGGGAATTCATGCATCTGCAAAGGGCCGACGACAGGTTGCGCTCCATTCCGGTCGTGGTGATGTCAGCCGATATGTCTGCGACCGTTAATTCATCCGAGACTTGCGGCAAGAGCTTCCTCAAGAAACCGATAGAACTCGGCACTTTGATGGAAACCGTGAAAAGCATGATTGTGTAGAGCCTCAAAGGCTGTGAGCAAGCTTGCTGACTGTGCTGTCG
>JBFMCE010000002.1:0-73435 GCA_040754655.1 Bdellovibrionota bacterium
AACCACTTTTCTGGCGGATTTCGCAATATACTCTCGATCTGAACGGGAGTTATTGGTTTACGATGAAATATTTTTGCGTCCGCACTCTCACGCGTGTAGTGGAGGACATTTAAGCTTCGTAAAACCGTTCTTAATTCCTTGAGATCCTGAGGAACTGGTTTTGAAACATTGGCTTCGCTCGTGTTACCTACAAGATCCCTTGCACACGCGGCCGAGGCAGATTTAGAGGTAGGAATTTGAATTTGGACTTGGTGAATCTTTAGATCTGATGCGTTTGACACTACGGGCATCCAAGGCAAAAGAAGTGCGACGATCTGGAAAAAAATTAATAATATACATGCCATAGAGTTCATTGATTACTTAACAAAAATAGTCAACATAGTCAATCACTCACTCTTCGCCATAAGATCTAACTATTTGTAGTTTATAAATTTTTAACCGATTGGCCGAAGTTAATCCTCTGGAATTTGGGTTTGATAATTCTCGCAATCTCGCCCCACCTGTAACGCTACTCACAATCGACACAAGCCAACGAAGTTAGCGAGGAAGGAGAGATCGATTCGAGCTCAGGCTCTAGAATCTATCCCCACGTGAGGGTTGAAGTGTCTTAATTTAATGTTGCAAGGTCACGAACAGAGCGTTCTTACTAAACAGTGTAGAGAGCTTTATGCCAAGCCTCCAAACTCTAAAAGGTGAGCACACAGGTTCTCGACCTTTATAACTAGATCAAAACAATAGCGGCGCCCCTTTATCAGTATCCTGTGCTTCTTTATAGCAGCAGCGGCCATATTTTTTTGTGGAGTTGCAAAGTTCATAGCAGTAGCGGCACTGACTATATGCCGGAGCACCTCAAGTATAGTGTGCGTTCATAGCAACAGTGGCACCTCTTTTAGCACTCCCCTTTCATCAAACAGAATGCGATCTGTTTGTAGAAGATCGAGCACTCCTGATTTCACTGGGTTCTGAAAAATATAGCGGACGGTGTTTGTAAGGTCTCTTCCGTATTTCACTGCGCGCGACCAGAGGCGCTGCTTCCAGAGTGAGGTAAGAGGGAGGCCATTGAGGGAAACTCCGACTCCGACTCCGACTCCGACTCCGACTCCGACTCCGATACCAATACAACCACTACCACTGCCGATACCCGTGTCGACCTTAAGTTTTCGCAAGCTCAAAGATTGTTTTTCTCTCAGTCTCTTTAGTATCGACTTCGCTATTCTTCCCGCAACACATCTATGAAAGTTCGCAAAACCCTCGCGAGAAGGCGTCTTTAGTGCAAGATGAATGTGATTGCACTCAATCGCAAGCGCCTTAAGCTCGATCTTCCACTTGATCTGCTCTTCTCTAATGATCTGCTTAATCTGCTCTGCATGCCTTCTTAATACTGGAAAATGTGCTTTGAACACACAGTGGTTGTACTGCCTGATCGAGATCTCTCTTCTCATTTTTCTTTTTGTGTATTTTTTCTCTTTGAGAAGAGTCAGTTGTTGTTGTCGCATTTTTTTCGCTATCCTCACTGGAAGAAAGACCTAGTAGTCCCTGACTGCTCGTAAAAAAAACCCGACAAAGACTTCTTCTTTTCAAGAAAAGATAGAGCAACACTCATGCCAGATGTCAGTTCATAATTTTTCGATTAAACGCACGCAAACTGAAATCGAGAGAAAAATTTCATCTCGATCGAGATGCGCCTCGGGGCGATGGTAAAGCAAAAGAATTTGAGGTGATTTAAAGTGCGACGGCAAAATCACGTCAGCAATTTGTCCGCTCATACGGACAGTAATTTTTGCAAAACCCTAGTGGAAATTTTTCAAAGGTTTTAAGGTTTTTCCAGGATTCTGACTGTGCAACAAAAAAAGTCTTTCTGGAATTCCGACGGTTCAACCACCAAAAGTTTTCTTCAAAATTTTTCCCTAGATCCGTAGCCGCGCAAAACCTCGGTTTTCTTCAAAACACTTCCCCAGAGTTTAAACCTAGGCCATACCGAATCAAGTTTTCGGAAAATTTCAAAACGATTGCAGAAACTATAACCGAGCCAAATTTTCGGGAAATTTTTCAAAGACTCCAGTCACCATCATTGTCGCAGCCACAGTCACGTCACCGTCATTAACCCCGGCTGCCACTACTACCCCACTGCTACAGCCCCCCACTGCCGCCACCACTGCTATCGCCACTGCTACACTATCCCCAGACCACCGCCCCACGACACCAGAGTAAAAAACACCCCACTCTTTTCCTGCGACCCTCTCTCTACTAGGGGAAGGGATTGTTGGAGTTCGGAGTTCGGAGTTCGGAGTTCGGAGTTCGGACTCAATTGACATCTCGATGCTCGCTTTCTAGGGTGCCTTTGTGACCGGCGACCAACACGCGGATTTAGAAAAAGGGGTAAAAATGCGTTCCTTTATCGCATTATTCATTTTCACACTGACGGTGCTTGAGTGGACGCAATCGTTCTTCAACATCACAACTGCAAATGCCCAGGGCAGCGGCACAACCAAGACCATCCCGGTCAACGCCAAAACCGCAGACGCTCAGGCAAATTCCGCCGCCGATCCAGCAAATGCACCTAGCAGCGCCGCGACTGAAAGTGCCGCTCCTCCAGCGGCGCTCCACTACACGATCCGCTATCCTCGTGATGGCAGTCGAACCCTTGAAATCGTGCTTTCTTTCACGGGCAATCCCGATGGCCAAACCATCCTCATTTTACCTGACGAATGGGCTGGCTACGTGAAGCTCCATGAAGCAATCACACAGCTGCGCGTGCTCACGAACGGAGTGGAACTAAAAACCCATATCCCAACCAAACATCAAATAACCGACACTGCACAGGCCACAACCCGGCCTCACCTCTCTCTTGTTCACGAGCCCAATGAAAAAATAGAACTCTCTTACCGTGTGCAACGACAAGAGCCTGCCGATCTCGATGTTAAAGGCTTTTACCTGCCCTTCATTGAATCGAACTATATTCACTTTTTTGGACACATGGTCTTTCTTTATCCTGCTTGGAAAACAGGCGAGTCCCGCTCTGTAGTCTTGAACTGGGAAAATCTACCCCGCTCCTGGAGCATTGCAAACAGTCACGGAGTGCGTCTCACCGAACAACGCATTCACCTTTCGATTGATCATCTCTTGCATGCGGTCTACACCGCCGGCGATTTTAGATTGCACCGTTTCGAGGTAAAAGGTCGGCCGGTTTATCTTGCCATTCGCGGGCGCTGGCAGTTTGAAGACCAAGAGTTCGTCGAACTCAATCGGCGCATCTTTGCGGCCCAGCGCGACTTCTTTCAGGACCATGACTATCCCTTTTATTTACTCACCCTTCTTCCCACTTGGGGGCCGTGCTGCGGAAAAGGAGGAACTGGTCTTACGAATTCTTTTGCGGTCAACGCTACGTCACCTGACCTTGCGAAGCTCGACCAATTCAAGCACTTGCTTTCGCATGAGCTTTTTCACAATTGGAACGGAAGAAAAATCAAACGCCTCCAGCCTGAACGCCTTGTCTACTGGTTCAGTGAAGGTTTTACCGACTATTACGCAGCCATCTTGAACTTAAGAGCAGGCATCATTACCCTGCCTGAGCTCGTGACCATGGTGAACCACAATTATGGCGTGTACAAAAAACTCTCGGTGCGTAATGCACCCAATGAAAAAATCTTGAAAGACTTTTGGAACAACCCAGAGATCCAAAAACTCCCTTACTACAGAGGGGCCCTGATCGCCTTTCGTTGGAACCAGGAAATCAAAAAACAGTCTCGCGGAAGGCACAGCCTTGATGATTTGATGCGTGATCTTTTGCGTGCCTCTCAAAAAGAAAATGCAGTGGTCAGCGCAGACACGCTTGACCGCCTGTCGCGGCGATACCTTTCTTATGGCCTCAAGGAAGATCTTGAGCGGTTCGTTGAAAAAGGAGAGTCGTTGGACTTGACTGACCAAGCACTAGGCCCTTGCGTAAAAATCGTCTCTGACTTCTATGAACTTGATCAAGAACGGTATGACGACGATCCTGAAACCTGTATCAAGGGCATCTGAGAAGAGAACAGCTCATACGTTAAAGCGACTTGACAGGACAAGACCATGTCTCTCTAACAGCGCGTCGCAAGTAAATGAACCTTCGTAAACTAGGCCACCTCATTTAGGAGCAGCCGTGGCCGTGGCTGTAGCTGTAATTGGCGCTGGTTCTTTCTTCTCGAATTGCGACTTGAGTTCTGCGATCAGCGCCTTGTTTTCTCCCACGGTATCTGTGGGGTAAACACCGCTCTCCTGGATCTTCTGAATTTGAGTCGCCATCGCGTCAAAGCAACGCTTCAAAAACTCAGATTTTGGCATTCTTGATTGCCTTGCTTCCAGATAAAGTTGCCAGATCACGGTACCGGCCGGAAAAAGCATCTCGTGACTGTAATAAATGCGATCAACCATAGAAGCTACAGACTTTGGATCAACAATCCCGCCGTAACCCCGCTCTAACCCAAGTACGCTCGCCATCGCATCCGCCTTGTCAAAATAGACAAGTGCAAACACATCCGCAAAAAGCTCGGAATAAGGTCTCGTAATGTGTTTTAGTATTTTTACCTGAACAGAATCGACAAGATCGCGGTATTTGTCTCTCCAACCGCCCTTTAAGTATCCATAAGCTTCGGTATAAAAATCTCCCCAGGGCCTGTTCACAGCGGCAAGTTCAAAGTCGAAGATCTGGTGCCCAAACTCATGCATCCACACAGGTGCGCACTTGGCACAGACCTCAGAAGAACCTGCTTCACCTACACCCTCAAAATCATACCCCAAAATCATGTGATCAACTGTGTTCACGGCAACTCGAGAACTTGCTCGAAGGTAGATCTGAACACGGATATCAATGCTTCCCTTAAAGTCTGGTTTCGACATGGCATAAGCTTCAGTGAGGGTTTTTAAAACCTCAGCTTGTTTTTCATCGGAAACCTCGCCCTGAGGGCGAATCTCAAGTGTAATTTCGCCCGCTGAAGTCAAACACGGAAAAATGAGATAGGCCGATAAAAGAAAAATGACGGTTCTCATTCGATTCGCAACCTCAAAACCGATATTCGTACCAAAACGCTCAACAATTGTACAGAAAAATTCAATCCCTCGCTGGCTATATAAACTTAAAAAATTTAGTATTATCGAGCGACTCTGTGGAGGTATTCGGAAAAGACACTCTCAGCACGTGCGTGTGAGCTACTCCACCCAAAACTGGCGCGTCTTGCCTAAATAACCGCGGCTCTTTCCGTCGCCTCCCGACTTCCAGTCACCCTGATGCACGATGCGATACCAGCCCGAGGCGGCAGACTGAGGGATTCTCCATTCAACATGGGCAAATGAACACGCCAGGCAGTCGATCGCCTTGTCGCGCTGCCAGCGGTAAAAAACATCGAACTCGCCATCACGCGCGATCGTGACCCAGCGCTCGCCCTGCCAGCGTTGCACGTAAACAAAGTTTGGGCGATTCAAGCTATTCTTAGGATGGCCAGAGCGAAACTTCACATGAACTCTCTGGCCTCGATGGTAACGTTCCGAGGCGTCGTCAAAGACCTCGCCAAACTTCTCCCAAAGGCGTTTGTCATCATAAACAACTCCGGTTTGAAAGGTGACAAGCCGATCGGTTTGAACAGGGCCCGGACGGCGTCCATACGCATACTGTCCTGCCCCTCGAGCAATCTCTTGGCTCAAACGAGCGAAAATCTGCTGATATGCCGCTAGCGTATTGGGCCCGAACTGTGTTGAGGCTCCTTCGTACTGTTGCAGTTGATACTCTTCAAGAGTCGTGACGTACCCGCTGTAAGTGTTCGCAAGACCACCGATAACGACGTGATCCACTCCCGCGCCTCGCAGAGCATCGGCGACAGTCTTACGAAGCCTGCGTCCTGCCATCGTGGTCACTTCACCAGGTACGCCAATCAAGGCCAGGCGCCCGATGCGAAAAACCTGAAAAGGCAAAACCTCAGCCGACCATGCGGGATTTTGATCACCCGGCGCAACCAGAATAGGCTTAGGAAAGTGGCAACGTTCATCTTGCTCATCTCCTCCCACGAACAAACGCAGAAACTCGACTCCTAGGTTTAGGAATATTGGTAGCGGAAGCTTTTGGCCTTGCAGCATGCCCTCGTGAAAACCAGGCAGTTCGCTCGGACCGTCTTCCGCTCCGGCCGCAAACGAATACCCCATCGCGGCACGGCACAAGCGTGCAGGTCCCGCAGCGGAAAAGCGCCGTTCGACCAGAAAACCCGGCATCCTCACCCATGCATGCGCGTATTGCAGCGGTCCCTGCAATGGCTCTAAATCGCTAGAAGAAAGCGCCCTTGCCTTCGCGTACTGCAACTCGCCGATATACGAAGCGCGAAAAAGCTCTTCTTCAAAACCTTGGGCATTTTGCCCAAAAACATTCGGAGAGACATCTCCTTCGTCGCTATTGGCAAAAGCAGCGACAACGCCCGGAGTTTCTTTCTCGAACCTTTGGGCCGCAAAACCTTTGTGGTCTGAGCTGATCAATTTATTTTCTTTACCCATCGAAGTATTGTGCACTGCGAACCAGTTCACCACTCCAACCAAGCTTCCATCAAGTTTCTCAAACTTTAAAAGCGTCATGAGTTTGTTGGTGGAGCCCTCTGAAAAACCACTTTCAGGATTGGCACGGTAAGCCGAAAGAGAGCGATTGACGCTTGCACCTTCCAACTCGCCTTGAGTCAGACCGAGACGCACAGGCTGCAGGCGATGATGGGCGCTTTCAATCGAATGAGAGATTCCGGAGACGATCTTTTCAAAGTTCGCACGGTCAAACCCAAGCGTGGTGATGTTGTAAAGAGTGAAGTGCGAATACCCGCCAGGGCCTGAGTGCGTGTGGGTTGCCGTCAGCATGACATTTGAGTCGGTGTACATCGAACCAAAGCGGGATTTTAGTCGATCAATGACGGCAAGCTTTACGGCCTGAGTGATCATGCCAAGATCGGCGCTTACGAAAACCACGCGCCTTGAGGAACAAGAGTCTTCAATGACAAAGGCTCTTGAACTCAGTCGCAAGTGGATGCCCGTAGTTTTTTGTGCTGGGTTCGCGTACCCCATCATGCCGAGCTCGGCTGCCGGACCCGTCAAGTCTGAGCGCCCAGCACCGGCGTTGAAGCCGCATGGGTTTTGGGCGAAAGCATGCTGTGCGACGAAAACCAAAGGTGAGCCCACGACCAGGAAAAAAATAACCCGCACCATGGCCAAAGACGCGGGGATTGAAAAAACCAAGTGCATCTTAAGTAACGTTTCGGCATAAACCCGACGAAGCTTTACCGTTTCAAAACGGCTCTAGAGGCCGATTTACAGGCGAAAATCACCTCTCGCCAAAGATGCGAGTCCACCCGTGATTTGGCTTCCGAAACCACGCCACAGGGTGTTATAGCTTGGGCCATCATGCCAAAGGTTCAACGCACCAACGCACAAGAGCTGCTCTCATTCATGTCAGAATATGGCAGGGCTTATTTGCAAAGCGGTGGCCCGACCTCGCGCCTCGAAGAAGCGCTCTCATCACTGGGACGCAAGTTTGACCATCCGTCTGAGGTCTTCGCGACGCCGACCGGAATCTTCACAAGTTGCATCGACGAAACGGGGCACACCCACACAAGCCTTTCGCGAATCAAGGAGACTGGCATGAACCTTGGCAGGTTATGCTGGCTTGAGAATATTTTTGAAGATGTCTATTCGCGAAAAATCACCATCGCTCAGGCAAACAAGATCTTGAACAGCAAGGTCGTGCAGAAGTCGCCCTACCCCTTCTGGCAAAATGTTCTCGCAGCTTTGGTGCTTGGTTTCTCATTGAGCTTTTCGGCCTTTCAAAGCTTTACTGCCGCGGTAGCAAGCGGTCTGATTTCAATGGCGACGTGGTGGATCAGTGGCCCTGGCCTGAAGTCTCAGATCTCAAGTTCAATCTTTCGAGACTTCGTCGGGTGCACCGTGACGCTGGGCCTTGCGGCTCTCTTTCAAATGCTGAGACCAGCCCCCTTTGAAGCGTATACGATCGGCGGCATCATCGTTCTAGTGCCAGGGCTTGCACTCACGACAGCGATCGCAGAGCTTGCCGATCAAAACCTGGTCTCAGGCACGGCGAAACTCATGCAAGCAATCCTCACGCTTCTTGCCCTAGGGCTTGCCTACATGCTCTTTCAAGAACTCTCGGCTTCGATGGGTCTAATGCCAGCCCCTTCTTCTGGTCCAAGACCCGTCTCAATTTTGGCAGGCATGGCAGGCGTGCTGGTCGCGGTGACGTGTTTTGGGGTTCTTTTCAAGGTTCCGATGAAATCGTTGCCTTGGGCAGCGCTCACCGGAGTGCTGGGATGGCTTGTCTTGCGCTCGTTTTCGGCCACGCCTTATTACGTATCGGCTTCCTACCTCGCATCTTTCACCGTTGGCACGGTCAGCCTGTGGATCGCGAACCGTTATAAAGTTCCCAGCCAATTGTTCTCGGTTCCCGGCATCTTGGCGATGCTTCCCGGAATGCTTGCTCTGAACTCGATGCGATCCTTCGCCTTAGGCCATGACGCCAGTGGATTAGACCTTGGCGTTCGCGTCATTCTCACCGCAGGAAGCATCGTGTTTGGACTCTTCACGGCACGCATCCCGTTTGCGCTGCAATTCAATCCGTTCAAGCGGATGTTCCGTGCGGCGCAAGGCTCGAATGAGTGACGATGCCCTCTTTATTCAAAGTGTAGATATTAAAGACGTGACGGATCACGTGTTGCGCGACGTTTCGAACTGGCACGCCCCCAGGCGTTTCACCTCGTTCAACCCCGCGATGGGCATGGCCGTGAAAGACGATGTCGGCTCCGACCGCATCGATCGCTTCCCCGAGCAGGTAACTTCCTAGAAACGGATAGATCTCTCGTTTCTCGCCGTGAAGGGTGTCTTCAATGGGCGAATAGTGCATCAACACGATTTTATAGTCGGTATTCAACGCCTCGAGATGCTCACGCAAAACTTTGGCGTGCCCTTTGGTGTGCCGAATGAATGCCTTCATTTCAGGCTCGCCAAAATCGCTGCCAGACGCGCCTACAAATCCACCGCCAAACCCTTTTAAGCCCACGATCCCGACAGTGCAGCCCTGCAGCGAGAGTTGAAGATTCTCTTTCTCAAGCACATGCACTCCGGCGTTTTTAAGCGACTCGCAAATATAGCTTTCGTGATCAAGATGATAATCATGATTGCCCAACACGGCAACGACTGGAATCGGGCAGTCATAGAGGTCTGAGGCGAGAACCTCGCCTTCGGCGGAGTGGCCTGTTTGAGTAAGATCACCTGCAAGCAACAGCACATCCGCTCGGCCTTCGAGCAACTTTAGATACTTGCGAAGCCTGCCGGCAGAGTTCCGGTCAAAGTGAACATCTCCTGCGGCAGCGATTCGTATCACGCAACGTCCTCCTCCCCTTCCGGAGCAGAAAGTTTTGAGATCGTAACCTTGTTGTCAATCTCGTACTGAGGCGCATTTTCATGCACCACTTCTTCTATGGCACGGCGCTGCTCTTCAGTTTGGGCCTCACCGCGAATAAGCAGATGATTTCCTTCAACCATGATCTTGAGGTCTTGCTGCCCGGTTCTCGCATCTTGAGTCAGGGCGTCTTTCACCTTGCCGACTACATAAGTCGTGGGTTGTTTGCGAGAAGCATGTTGCTCCGTATTTATGCGCGCAGGTTGAGGCTCGGGCGCCGCTTTGACCTGAGTATCTTTGGATGAGATGCTCGTAGGACCAAAACTTGTGGAAGAGCTGAAGGTCGAGTCGCCAAAGATCGTCTTGAACAGTTCAAAAATAATCTTATTTGGCACCCAGATGTCGTTCGACTGCGCATAAAACAAAAGCGCAAGCAAACGGCGGGGCGCCCTTCTGGCTCGTTTCAAGAGATAATCCCAATCCAGTGTCGCGTGAGAGAGAATGGCCAAAGCGTCGTGCCAATGGTGAGGGCCAATTTCATCATGCACGGCGCATTTGATGATGATCAAATCTTCAGGGCTCACGGTGCGCACTTCACGTCCGTGATACTCAACCGGACGCGCCCGTTGATGCATCTCCGTATCGAAGTAAATGTCTCCGCGCGATCTGAAGATGATATCGACCAAGATTTCTTCCCGAAACCCTTTGAAGAGCCAGTTGAAATCTGTTTTTTCGGTGCGAAAACCCTTCTTTTCCAGCGCCTCTAACGCTGCACCGGCATCTTCGGGCCTCACAAAAATATCAATATCATGAGTTGAACGAGGACGACCAAGTCCGCTAGAAGCGACCCCACCAATAAGAGCGTAACCGATTTTCCTTTCCTCAAGGGAGTCGAGCGCGGCAAAGAGCGTTCGATTGAATCTCTCCCCGACTTCAGTGTTGCGTGCGCTTTGCAATAAAGACGGATCGGCCTTGGCTGTCTGCATGAAATCCCCCCTTTGAACGCCAGATCAAGGCCTTGAATCAAGTTTCAGGCCAACTCCCGTCAATACACAGAAATCCCACTGTTCGACTGCTTAGGTTAAACGCGGCCCATAATTTGCTAAGGAATCAGCCTTTGAGGGTTAGTGGTGCCAGACCACTCGTAATGTCCCGTCAGTCCAATAAGGAGATAAACAATGGCTAAGAAGAAAAGCTCGCGCTCAAAGAAGTCTTCACGTTCGCCTTTAGGATCGACTTTAAGCAAAGCTCGATCGAAAAAGAAAAGCCCACGCAGTCGTGAACACTTTTCTGAAATGGGGAAAAAAGGCGGCCGAACATCGCTCGGCGGTTCACGCCGTTCGGCAGCCAAGCCGTCGTCTTCGTCTTCATCTGCGCGTTCACGCAGCCGCACGCGTAAAATGGAGCCCACTCGTGAACTGCTTGCCGACATCAGCAAAATCGGCAAATCGATTCGCAAAAGAGTAAAACAAGCACTTTGAGAGTTTTTCGGGCGCCCCGGCAGCATTTGATTTTGCTCGGTGGCGCCCAGTGCAAATTGCCTGATGGAGGCGTTTGAAGCGTGGCACAACAGAAGATGCTTTTGGTCGAAGATGAAGACGACTTGCGCACTCTTCTTGAAGAATACTTGAAAGACAATGGTTTGGATGTGATCTCATTCGGTTCGGCAGACAAAGCTCTGCCTTATTGGCGGCGGCATGCCGATGAAATTGATCTCATTCTTACTGACATGCGCATGCCCGGGAACATTGACGGAATTGGACTCGCCCAAGAAGTGCGGTCGCGCACGGGCCACCAACCAGCCATCGTCATGATCTCAGGATTTGAACCGCCTCCAGAAAGATTGTTGCAACAACTCTCGATTACCGAGTTTATTTCAAAACCCTTCCGAATCTCAGAGCTTTCCAAGCTCTGCCAGAAAAAGATCGATCAACAGAGCGCCGAAGGCTCGGCTTAAGCTGAAATCACAGGAAGATCGGTTTGAAGTGCCGAGGCAGGTGGAAGTCTGGTTTTTCTTGCGCAGGCAGGAACAAACTCCAGTAAGACCGGGGCTTGCCCAGAATCGCGAAGGCGTTTCCTTGAAGATCCTCTTTGGCCCCTGTCCATCCCAACTTCTTTAGTGGAATGCCGAATTCCGCTTCCCAAGCCGTCTCACTCAAGACCTTTGAAGAATGGGTGAATCCCGAAGAAAAGTCTTTATTGAACTTCTTGCGCGGTTTGAAGATCTCAAGCTCAAAATACTGGCCCAAAGGGCTGATCTGGAACTCGTAGTACGTAGGCTGAGGAGAGGCGCGTAAAAACACCTCGACTACATCCCATTCCCAAAGCCCCCAGGCTGATGCACCCATTGGCAACTTTGAATTCGTAAAAGATGGGACGCCGTCCACCTTGAACTTTGCCTTTAAAAGCGCCGCCCTTGAATCGAGGTCAAATTCAACTTTGACTTGAGTTTTTTCAAGCCCTGAACTCCCCGACTCAGAGTGTACAATCTTGAGACTCTGGATCGCCATCGTCTAAAACCTGCACCTGAGGGACATTGCTCAATTTTGCTACGCCTTCACGCTCGAGCACCCCATCTCGATAACGGTCCATATCGCCCTGATACTGCTCACAGTTCCTATTCGCGCCCACTTTATTGCATGAGAGCCTAAACTTATAGACCTCGCCTGGCGCCGTCACGACCTCAAAACGCAACTCTCCCCCATTGGATTCATAACTGGTATTGTAAATGGTTCCCGTTTCTGGCGTGTGGCTGATCCCTTTGAGGGGCCAATCGATCAAATGGATGTCAAAGCGGCCGTCAGGATAAATGTTCAAGACCACTTTTTCAGGCTTGCCATCCATGTACTCGGTGTTTTCTTTGACCGCCCTCACGAAATCCGTCGATTCATCGCTGTTTTTAAGATTCTCTTGCTGTTTCTTAGACCAATTTCCATAGATCAGTTCACGTTCCTTGAGGAGTTGTTGGGCTTCGTCCGGGGCCTTCTTCAGCGTCTCTTGATACTCCGCAAGTTCAGTCTCTAGCTGCGTGGCCACTTCCCGTTCTTTTTCGTCTCGCGCCTCTGTCAAAGGCAGCTCACCCAGGCTTTTCATCACGGCCGCAAAGTTCTCAGCTGCAGACGCAAGATCCGCATCAACGGGTTCAAGAAGTTGCTTGAGCTTCTCGTCAATCTTTCCAAGCTTTCGGTCATAACAGCCTAGCAGCGCCGATATTCTTCCAGCTCGCGCATCGGCTTGATCGATGTCTTTCGCTTTTCTTCGAACGGTAGCGATCTGATTGGGATGGGGTTTTTCTTTCCACAAAAAGAACGAGTTCTTCGTAAACATCGCCTCGGTTCCGCCAGGCAGGCTTTCAAGCCTTGCAGGCTCGATGTTTTCTTTCGGCGCCTTGCGATTTTCGGCACGAAAACACCCGCTGCCCGCAAGAATCACCGCGAACAGCACAAGTACAAGTGGAGTATTTTTCGACACGCCCTTTTTTTTCATGTCTTGCCTCACCATTAAAGAAATCAGAAAAACAACACGACTTCCACCGCGACAAAATCATTCTTCACAACGTTATATCCCGCAAAGGGTTTGCAATAAGCCAGATTGAGTTGAAACGGAACCGGCGTCTCTTTGGCTCGGTACATCTCGACCGTCGAAAAACCCAGGCCGAAGGTCGCGCTGTGCAGCATCTGGCGCGTATCTCGCGAAAGCAAGCTGTAGCGGTGAGGTTGAAACTTGCTTCCTCTATAAGAGGCCGGAGTCATGTATTGAAAACCGTAGGCCGCGCCAAAGTTCAATCCAAACGGAAGCTCATAGGTCAACGCAGCGCCTGAACTCACGCTATCACCCAGATCGCGGTCTACTCTTTCGACATCTCGAGAAAGAAGCTCAGTCTCAGACTCTGGGATGCGCCGGTCGATTTCATCTGGAAGCTGGGCCGTATAGCCCGCGTAAAGGTTTGCCCTAAAACGGTGAGGTTCATCGAGGAAACGGTCGTAAATCACCATCGCGCCGATGTCAGCTTGGCCGTCGCCCGTCGGAACATCAAGGGCTTTGTTCGCATTCGGCGGAGTTCCTGTAGGAAGAGTGAGTTCACTCTTGAAAGTGACGGCATCGTCCCTATTTTCAACTACGCGGTATTTGCCCACGACTTTCACATCGCCGATGTTTGAAATGCGCTCAGACTTGATGGGCTCGTAACCCAGTCGTTTGAGCTTCGTATTCACGGCATCGTTGAGTTTCTGGGCCGCTCGATTGCATTCAGCCGGGTCGGTTTCGCAAATGCTTTTCACAAAAGCCTCGCCCTGGGCGCTTTTGATGAGACCTGTATCCGCATTCACCTGCACATCAACCACGGGCACCGCCACCGCCATCGTGAGTTTTTCGGTAACCCCCATCGCAAAGACCGGAACCTTTACATTGGCGTAAGTGTTCACCACGCCGGTAGATGCTCCGGCCGCCTCGTCATTGCCAAAATTGAGGTCTCGAAGAACGCCTTCCACTTTCGCTTTCTTGAAGTCGTTCTCTTGGCCGTCGATCACGTCTTGCCAGGTGATCGTTTTATTGAGTTTGCCGCCAAGCGGTTCGATGCCGCCTGTGTCGCCATATTTTTCATCCATGAACAAGATCAGGTCTTTGAACCGGGGATTGCGCACCCCTTTGGGAAGCACCGCCGTGGTTTCAAAGTCAAAAGGGGCTCTGAGATCCGCTGCGGATGCAGAATCAAGAGAGGTGCCTGGCAGCGCCAAGCTTCCGATCGCTAGAATAAAGGTCATCACTACGACTTGCATGGTACGACTCCGGACGGTATCGGGCGGTTACTGTTACGGGTCTAATTGCCCAGGCTTTTCCGAAAAATCTTGGCGTCGCGAATGTCCATTCGCGTTTCGGGCACACGTTCCGGATTGTACGCCGCAGGATTGCCCTCAAAACGGATCAGTTCATCAAGCACTTGTTTTGCTTTCTCTTTCTGACCTCGATCCACGAGAACTGTTGAGTAGTAAATGACGTTAAGGGAATTGGGATATTGTTTCTTCTTTGGATCAGCATTGCAATTCTCGTAGGCCTTTCCAAGCAGATCAAGGGCAGCGGCCTTATTGCCATCGTGGGTGATCGGAAGTTTGAAATACATCCAACCCAATGTTCTTGCGGGCCCCCAACAATCGATCTCGCGGCCTACGACCGTCTTGCCATCGATGATCGCTTTCTTTCGCATCGCCGTTTCTGCCGCGCGTTTCAAATCCGTGCGTTCCTCGAGAACGTTGTCTACACCCGCCGCCAGACCATAACGACCGTGGTTGATCGCCAGGTAATAATGCCCTTCAGCGCGGTTGGGCTCGACCTTCAAGGCTTCTTTTGCGGCGTTCATGCCACGTTCGTGCACAGCCATCTTGGGCCTGTTTGGAGTTTCCGCCTCAGGAACAAGCATGCCTTCGTAATACAGGCAGCGTGATTCAAGGATGAAAGCCTCAAACTGCACTTCTTTATCGCCGGCGTCTACCGCGGCATTGGCAGCACGCCTTGCCGTCGACACGCAGTTCCTGGTGGTCTCAACACCTCTTTCCCGGTCTAGAAACAACTGCCAGGCCTGTTCATATAATTTTTTTTGCGGAGTATTGGCGAGAACGGTTGGCACAGTCACTAGAAATGTAACTATCGAAAATAGTACACGATTCATTGCTCCCCCTTGCTTATTAAAGCCCCTTGCCTGCAAAGCTGCGGCTCTTTTATGTGGAGCGTTAGAAGGTGGCAATACGCACCGCGTCATGGCTTTTACAATGACGTCTTTTTAAAGACCGTTCACTTAAATAAATTAAATCTATTTAGCCAGGCTTCCGAGCTTTCGCGCAAGCGCGACGAAAGTCTGCGCTTCCGTCTTGAGCTCGCCTTGCAAAGAGGGCAACGTCTTCTCAAGCTCTCGCACGGTCGCGACATAGTCTTTCTGAAAGGCAAAAAGTTTTCCAAGATTGTGCCTTGCCATCGGCGCCGCAGGATCTAGCCTCAGGCAATCCTTGCAGAGATCGACGCACCGCTCGATATACAGCCGAACCATCTCCACTAAACGATCTGGGTTTAGCGGAGAAATGGAATGCGCCTTCTTGAAACATTCCTCTGCCTTGTCCAAATCGTGTCGCGCCAGATAAAGACTGCCAAGCGCCCAAATCGCCCGCGTGTAGTCTGGCTTGAGGCTGACAGCCTTTTTCAACAAGGTTTCCGCGACGGGATAATCAGGTTTCGTAAGATAGTATTGGCCCACTTTAAAAAGTGCGATGGGGTTGGTGGGAGCGCTCGCGATTGCGCTCTTGAAATTTTCTTCGGCCTCCCTGAACTTTTTCTCGCGAACCGCCAAATGAGCTTCCCTGAGCAAGAGCCTCCAAGGTTCCTTTGGCATCGCCCTCCAGGCCTTATACTTTTCGAGCTGGGCCTTGATATCAGCTGCCGCGAAAGGCTTCACCAAGATCGAATGGGCCTCGATCTCTTCGGCCAGAGCCAAAAGGATTGGGCTTCGCTCTTCAAGGGCCAGGATGACATACAAATCATCGTCAGCGGTACCTCCCAACGACTGAACCAGCCGGTACGCCGAGCCATCGCCTAAATCAATTTCACTGATGATCAACTGGATGGGGTTCTCTTTGTAAGCCCGCAGCGCCGATCCCATGGTGGGAGCATAGAAAGTCTTGTAATCCCCCAACGTGCGCACGTACTGGTCCATCGTGTCTTTCAGAAGGATCTTCGTGCCTACGTTGAGCAAGTTGATGCGGCCTTCGGCCTCGAGTTGATCTGGCATGTAGATTTTATTTTGAATCAACCCCTGAAAAACGGAAGAAATAAAATGCCCGAGCGAGGCCAATTCCGAGAATTTTGAGGTAGGAAAAAATATCCACTTTTTTGTAGCATTGCAGCATGGCTGCTTATAATATACCGAAATTGTCAACGTACATACTAAAGTGATTTAGCCGGCCTCAAACAAAAGTCTAAGGAGACTCCATGGCTCAAACGCAAAAAGAACACAAATCCTATGTAGCCGACTCGGCTAATATGCGTGAACTGACTCCGATCGCTCTCGTCATGGGATCGATCCTGGGGATCATTTTTGGCGCCTCATCGCTTTACCTTGCCCTGAAAGTCGGAATGACGGTCAGCGCATCCATTCCGGTAGCGGTTCTTTCAATAACTCTGTTTCGCGCCTTTTCGAAAGTTTTTCATGTCAGACGCGCGACGATCCTTGAGAACAATATCGTCCAGACCACTGGGAGCGCCGGTGAATCGATTGCGTTTGGCGTTGCCGTGACCATGCCGGCCCTTTTGATCTTGGGTTATGACATGGAAGTCGGGCGCACGATGCTGATCGCGGTTTTAGGCGGAATCTTGGGTATCTTGATGATGATTCCGTTGCGTTACGCATTGATCGTCAAAGAACATGGCAAACTCGCGTATCCTGAAGGCACGGCTTGCGCAGAGGTTTTGATCGTAGGTGAAGAAGGCGGGACGAGCGCAAAGACCGTCTTCACGGGCTTTTTCATCGGGCTTCTCTATAAAGTGGCAAACGTCGGACTCAAGCTTTGGACGGACGTGGCTGAGAAGGCCATCTCTTGGTTCAAAGGCGCATCCGTGGCCGCCGAAGTGTCGCCTGAACTCTTGGGCGTAGGCTATATCATCGGCCCTCGCATCGCTTCGATCATGGTCGCAGGCGGAGTGCTCTCGAGCTGGGTCTTGATCCCAGCCATCAAGTTGTTCGGAGATGGATTGGCTCAGCCCTTGTTTCCGGCCACAAAGCTGATTTCCGAGATGGGACCGCACGAGGTCTGGAAAAACTACGTCCTCTACATCGGAGCGGGAGCCGTAGCCGCCGGCGGCATCATTAGCCTTATCCAAAGCCTTCCGACCATCGTTCAGTCGGCTGCCGCGGGTTTCGGAAGTTTGAAGAATACGGGCATCCGGGGCATCAGCAACAAACGCACTGAGCGGGATCTTCCGCTGAAGTTCGTTTTCATGGGCCTGGTGTTGCTGATCGTCGCGATCTGGCTCACCCCTTCACTGAAGATGAACTTGCTCGGAGCATTGCTCATCATTGGTTTTGGTTTCTTATTTGTAACAGTGAGTTCTCGGTTGACAGGCACCATCGGTTCTTCGTCAAACCCGATCTCGGGAATGACGGTAGCGACCCTGCTTCTGACAAGCTTGATTTTTCTGCTCTTGGGATGGGTTGGAGCGGACTATCGGGTGACAGCTCTCAGCGTCGCAGCGATCGTCTGTGTTGCTGCTTCGAACGGCGGCACGACCTCGCAAGATCTTAAGACTGGCTTCTTGGTCGGGGGCACTCCGAAGTCGCAGCAAATCGCGATCTTGGTTGGCGCGTTCACCTCTGCACTGGTCATCGGTTACACTCTCAACGTGCTCAATGACGCTTCAACGATTTACTCGAAGAAAGACCTTCCAAGAAATCGAATCGATGTTTCCACTTTGACTCGAAAGGAAAAGATCAAAGGACCTGAAGCGATCGAAGATAGCAAGCTCTACCACGTCTTGCAATTGGGAGAGACTCAGAAGACTGGCCCTCTTGCCGGCATCGCAGCAGGCAAGTACCTGGTCGACGAATCAGGCCACATTCGATACGTGGTTGATCCAGGCATCAATGGAACGCTCAAGACCCGCGACAACGGGGCTTCCGTTCAAAAGTATGAAGCGCCTAAAGCGCGCCTGATGTCGATGATCATCGATGGCATCTTGACCCAACAACTTCCCTGGGGACTGGTTCTCTTGGGTGTCGCGATTGCCGTCTTGATGGAACTCTGCGGCGTTTCAGCTTTGCCATTCGCCGTCGGAGTTTACTTGCCGATGTCGAGCTCGATGCCGATCTTCATTGGCGGCGTGGTACGCTGGCTCTCTGATCGTAGGAACAAATCTTCGGCAGCCGAGTCTGAAAGCAGCCCCGGCGTTCTTGCATCCTCAGGCCTCATTGCTGGTGGAGCGATCGCAGGTATCGTGCTTGCTCTCATGTCTGTGAATGAGAACATTGGCTCCTTCCTAGACCTGAGCAAAGTATTTCCAGGAATCGCAGGAAGCATGACCACCGCAGTAGTAATGTTCGGGCTGCTGTGTGCATTCTTGTATCTCACGGCCGTCGGAAAATTCGGGAAAGCAAAGCGTAAATAAGCCCGGCTTCTTAAAGAACGGACTTTAGACGGAAAAGCCCGGTATAACGTGGGTGATCACTTTATACCGGGCTTTCGTATTTTTCTGGCTTTGCTCAAAATAGGCGGGCAGCGACCGACGGAACCGCAGCACACAAAATACGCCGCCACGAGGACGCAGATTACCCAACAACACAGATGTTAAAACGCTTTGAATCGGATCGTGCCAGTGGCAAGCACCGCGCCCCGGAAAGATTCCCTCACTTGGCTCATGTCCATCCGTTTGGGATTCTTGATCACGTTGCTGTCGTATTCTGCCCTAGCTTGGGCACCCAAGAAAAACTTTAGGGCATCTGACCTGAATACTTCATAGTTTACGCTCCCACGAGCGCCCACGCTGTGCCCCATAAATCCTCGTGAACTGAGGCCAAGTGAGTCTGACGTATTCTCAATCACCGTGCCGTACCCGCTATAGTCGTAGCTCACAGGATCACAATAATAAGCACCTTCGCTATACCTGTCGTAACAGGTGTGCCAGGCCACGTTTGAATAACTGACATTTCCTCTGAAACGATCGCTGTATTCGTTGTTTCTGCGCACTGCCTCTGAGCCTATGCGCAAGGTGTAATAAGCCACTGCTTCAATAACCAAGCGCTTGTCACCGCTACGGTACTTATACTCAATCGAAACCGGCAGACGAAAACTGCGTTCCGCGATCTCGTAGCGAGTGTCAACCGTGCGCTCAAGCGTTCCGCCGCCAAAGTAGACCTCGCTGTTGTCAGCTCGCGTATTGTCTGCGCGAGAATTGTGGGCATACTCGGGCTCACCATCAATTTTGGCATAATCAGGTTCGTAAAAAACCCCGGGTGGCACAAGCACCGCATCTGAACGCGTTTGAGAGCTCTCAAAAGAGCTTTCATAGGTGCGCTTGGTGTAGGGGTTGATCCCTATACGGGCAAGCAATTCTTGGTCTTTCGATTTGTGCATTTTAGCCACTACGCTCACTTCGATAAGTGAAAGCTCTAAATAACGATCTGCTTCGACTCCCTTGCCGGGCAGCCCCACAATTCCCGGAAAGCCTGTAAGTTCAATTCCCCAAGTCTTGTTGAAGAAATACCGACCTTTCGCCGAGACTTCCCACTCTGCGATCGATGCTCGTTGGTCGCGTATACCAGCCATAAAGCCCATATCAATGCGCCCACTCAAACGATCTGGATCACCAATCATCAACACACCCTTAAGATCAACCACACCTCGAGTAGAACCCTCTGTGTAGCCAGAAGCGTGGTAAGTGCCGGTGCCCACTTTGGTATCAAAGATAAGATCACTGTCTGCTTGAGAGAAGGGTGCCGTCAGCACAGCGCCACAAGTGACCATCAACATGCCAAGAAGCTGCTTTGTATTCATGAAAACCCCCGGTCGCCTTATTAGAGGGGGTGTTCAGACCTGACAAGGAGCGGTGCGGCATTTGTTTTTTAAATCACTGTATTTAATGAGAGCAGTCTAGCTGTTCTCACTCACTGAGAAGCGCGATCTTTCTTAGTCTTTTGTTCGGCCACATTACGAGCTCGTTTTGCGGCCTTTCGTTTGCCGTTTTTGCTGCCAGATACAGGTTGCTCAGCCACCGCAGTACTTGAAGTATGGATAGCCTTGATGCCTTGAAGACCCGCTTCGAGTTGCGCGACCCTTTCGTAGAGGTCTTGCCTGGCAAGTATTTCGTCTTGCGCCTGAAGCTTTCCTTCCAAGGCTTTTACCTTTGCCTCGAGCTCGGCGATTTTCGCCATCGCCGCCTCGTGCTCTTTATTGGCTAACCTGCGTTCTTGATCGACCATATCGGCATATTCAATTTCATCCATTTGGATATGGATGCCTGAACATTCTTCTTTCGGTATGTTTGAAACCTGGCTTTGAGCCCACTGAGCTTCCATACTGAATTTATTGCCACGCGTAGCATTTATTTTTAAATCCACCCGCGACCTTGCAAAGATTTCATCAAAATCTCTATCCAAAAACTGAACGTGGCAGCGGTTGTCATCACCCACGAAGCGCTGCTCTAAAAGAGTCTGACCTTTCTGAGCACAAATCTTGTCATCAACGGTTTTGCCAAACAATTGTTTGGTTTCAGGGTCAAGCACTTCGACACGATACTCAATGCAATCGCCGTTGAGGGTGGTGTACATTTTATGGCCTGACTTGTACGGCATGTTTCGAAAACCCACGGGCTTTTGACCTGCCATCACAGTTGAGGCGATCGCAAGAGTCGCACAAGCTAGAATCAAATTTTGGGTGGAAAATTTCATGGGGTTACTCCTTTAAGGCTTTAGCGACAAGGGTTTTAAGGAAACAGAAGAAGTTTTGATCACAAGCTGCTGTTGGCCATCGCGCCTACGGGCGCTGCGAAGTTCAGCTTCAAGCTTTGCGATACGGCGGGCAGAACGTTTTTCTTTGGCTTTCAGCTCAGAGATCTGAGCTGAAAGGGCATCAAGTCTTGCAACGACATCAGACAAAGACTTTTCATTCTTTGAGTCTTTGACCATTTGCAGGTATCCATTCTTACTAATAACCCAGTAACCTTTGCATTGGCTCGATTCGCCGGGATTCGTGACTTCTGAGACAGTAAGAGGTTCCCAAGAATCAATGGACGAAGAGTTTCTTGAGTAAAGTTCACGGTATTTAATTCGGTTTTCAAAACTTGAAATCAACTCGACATGGCACTGATTGCCTTCCAGTCGTTTTCGAACGATTCGGTCTTCGCGTTCTTCTTCACAGTCGTCGTTTTCCATTTGGCGATCAACTAGGATGAGGACATCAGGAGACTGGGGGTTTTGGAGATCGGCTTTTTTAGTTTCAACCCAGAGGCTATGACAACCGCCTTTCGAATCGACGAAACGCGCCGAACCTTCAAAGGTTGCAGAATCTAACGGGCTCATCAGCTCTTGCGCCTTGGCTGAGTCTTCGTAATAAGCGAGTAAAAAAACCGCTAGCGCCAGCTTCTTGAAAATCATGAAGGCTAAAAACGCCTTGCGATGCCGGGAAGCAGCCTTGATCAAGCCTTGAATTTTACTATCGAGATTAAATTCAATCATTTCTTTTTCGCACCCTTTTCTGAGAGCTTGCGAGAATACGGTACTTTCCTAACGGAAGCCCCGTCTTCGTAAGTCTTGCTTGCGATTATGGCCCTCGCCTTCAACAAAAGATCAGTTCGATCATCTTCAAGTTGCTGCAAGCGCGTGAGTGCTTCGTTTGTAGCGCCACCCCTCATCGATCCATTCTGATCAGCGTTCTCAATGGTCTTTCTTACATCATTGATGTCAGTATCGATTTGGGCGAGCCTCGCAATTTGCTCATAGGTGTCGTAGATCGAGGCATCTAGGGTAAAGATGCCATCGCAGACGCTCTTGTTCATAAAACTGATCGGACCAACGTGTTCCCACTCTAAAGGAGAACTAAACGCAGAAAGATGCTGCAATTGGTCCGGCCTGAAACTTTCAAGTAAACCTCGGATAGAGTACATTTGACACTTTTCATTTTCGACCCTGTATTGAACTAGGTACCGAACAGAAATAGAGTCGCAGGCCGAGCCCTTATCTACCCTGCCTGCCAGTTCGTCGTTTTTCTCGGCATCCTTCCTGATCTCGTAGCTGACACAAAGACCTGTATCCGTCTTGCTGTGGATTCTAGTGCCATTGTCATACCTTTGAAACAACGACTCAGACTCAGATTCACCTTGAGCGGTATCAATCAATATTATTGATAGAAGGGCCATTCCAATCGCCCGATAAGCGTTTTTTTTCATTTCATCTCTCTCTATAAAGAGAGATAACTGCAACCTTGGTACCAGCAAAAACACAACCTAAGTCATTGAAACCATTCGGTGATGTAGGTCTGACACACCCTAAAAACATTGTTCAATGTAAACGCCTTCGACACCCCGAGAGAGCCTCTTTCGCTATTTAGGATAGTTCCTGTACCGCCACCCGTGGGTGGTGAGTCTCAAAACTTATCGGTTATTTTCTTTTTGCCCAAGCTGACGAAAGTTTCTTATCGAGAGTTATGAGTTCAAGATTCAGTTCGTTCGCCAGCCAGAAATAGCTAGCATTTTGCTTATGGAAAGTAGGCACTTTTTTCCTCTCTCATACGGCCAAATACGCAAACGTACTCAAGTTATCTCACCCCCCAGCCGAAACGAGTGTTGAGAGAGAATAAATCATGCCAAAAATCACACGTAAAAAGAGAACCAGATCGAAACGAAGTGCCTTTGCGGGGTTATTTTCGCAATTTTCGCAATTCGCCCGGGCGATTGCGACTACTAAGAAGCGTCGATCGAGAAAACGGTCGCACCAAGATCACCTGCAACCGTTGACCTGGATTCTTCCCACCCTGCTTCTTGCGATCACGCTGGGCATCGTGATCAAATACAATAAAAATTCCGTGAAGCATCCGGTGGCCATCACTTCGGCGAAACTCATCCACTTGTTTGAGGACGCGCAGAATCACCCACTGGGCGAAAAGGTCGCTTTTTGGAGCGAAAAACTGCTCAAAAACCCAAACTTACTCGTACCCATAGGTTCAGGACCCGAAGTGAGTGATACAGCCCCTTTGTTTCCCCGCGGTTATGATTGCACGACTTACGTTGAAATCGTAGGTGCCCTGGCTCGAAGCGAAAGTGGCGAACAACTGGCTGATCGCGTGATCGAGATCCGGTACCGCAATGGCGAAGTTTCTTACGCCACAAGGAATCATTTCCCTGAAGCCGACTGGATCCCAAACAACGAAAAAGCCGGCGTGTTGAAAGACATCACCATTCAAGTCGCTCGCAAGTCAGGTTTTGTCGCTGGTTTCGTGAACAAAGACATCGACAGACTTGCCTGGTTCAAAGGGCAAGGAAATGAGCATGCTAAGCGCATTATCGCAAGATCACCGACTTCAGAAGAATCCAAAACTGTAAGGCTTGCTTACATCCCGGCTGAAAAAATGATGGCTAGCCTTCAACATATTCCGCAGGGCGCCGTGATCAACGTCGTGCGCGAGAACAAGGCGCGCCAACCCGTTTTGATCACCCATCAAGGTTTTCTGATCTGGAAAAAAGGCGTTGCTTACTTCCGTCATGCGTCACGCAACAAAGAAATCACCGAGATGCCTTTAACGACGTATTTAAGACAAGTAAGCCGCATGCCTTGGCGCGTTCTTGGTTTCAATGTGAACGCTTTTCAAGGTTAATTATAACTAACTACTGCTAAAATATCGCGCGATCTGAAACTGTGGTAGAAGAAGGTCATGGAGCACTTCTTTACCCTCACTCCTGAGCGCATGCTAGACTCGGTCGAGCGCGCGCTAAGATCAAATCAAACTGGCGTGCGAGCCACTGGCAGATGCCTGGCGCTGAATAGCATGGAAAATCGCGTTTACGAAATCGAGCTCGACAACGAAACCAGCGTTGTAACCAAGTTCTATCGGCCCGGCCGATGGACTAAGGAAGCGATACTGGACGAACACCAGTTCATCCGCCAACTCGCCGAGGCCGAGGTACCCGCTGTCACCCCGCTGATTTTGGCGAATGACACGACTCTTGAGCAGTCAGAAGATGGGATCTACTTTGCGGTCTTTCCAAAAGTTCGTGGAAGGATCTTGCAAGAACTTGACGACTTGCAACTCGCGCAAATGGGGCGCCTTTTGGGAAGGCTGCATAACGTCGGCGAGAAACAAGCTGCTCCTCACCGCGTGACGCTCAGTATTGAAACTTATGGCAAACAGAGTTTGAATTTCATTGAGAACTCTGGCCTTCTCCACCCGAACTTCAAATCGCGTTATCTTGAGGTGGTGCAAGCCCTTCTTGCCGAAATTGAGCCGCTGCTCGCAGGAGTAAGAGCGTTCAGGGTTCATGGCGATTGCCATCTTGGAAATGTGCTCTGGCAACCTAATGGCCCTTTTTTCATCGATTTTGATGACATGGTGGTTGCACCGGCGGTGCAAGACATTTGGATGGCGGTAAGAGGACGAGGATCCGAAGCCGACCGCCAACGCGATGTCTTGCTTGCAGGTTATGAACAAATGCGCGCTTTTGATCGAGGGACATTGGTACTCGTAGAACCGCTGCGCTCACTGAGAATGATTCACTATGCTGCGTGGATTGCGCGAAGGTGGGATGACCCGACCTTCAAAAACGCTTTTCCAGATTTCGGCACGACGAAGTACTGGCAAGAAGAGATCGTGGATTTGAGTGAGCAATTGCAAATCATTAGGGAACGGCAAACGCAGTGGAATTGAGTTGCAGGCGCTCCAGAAACAGAATCGGGCACCGTTAACCGCTAACGGCTAACAGCACAACTCACCTGGGATGAACCAATCGATAAACGATTGCACCAAGCCTATCGGCAATAGAAAACACTTCTTTCTGATCAAGGATTTGCAGAATACTTTGAGTCTCTCTGAGTGACCCCAACGCAATGGCATAAAACCTTCTTTGTTCAGGTTGAGTCGTTTTTGCAGAACCTTCGCTGAGATTTAAAACCACACTCAAGCTTGCCCGATCAAGTTGGTCTTTCAGATGGCGTTTTGCTTTCAACTTCTCACATTGCTTGTAGAGCGTAAGCGCTAATTCATAGGCTTGAAAATTTTTGAGCATAAGGTCTTTCCTCCTTCATTTTGAAAAAATTGAGTTCTCATCGTGGTGTGAACTCAATTTTTTCAAAATGAAGGAGGAACAATAAAGATGATTCAAAATTTTCAAGCCTATGAATTGGCATTACAACTCTACCGCAAGGTTGAGACGATCGAATTAAAACACCATCTGAAAGACCAACTCCTGAGAGCAAGTCAGAGTGTCGTGCTTAATCTTGCAGAAGGTTCCGCAAAACCGACTTGGAAAGACAAAACAAGGTTTTATGCCATTGCGTTTGGATCAATGAGAGAAGTTCAAGCCGTGTTTGATCTCATCTTGTTAGAAGATGCTGAAACACTAAAACTTGCTGATCGTATTGCAGCTTGTCTTTACCGTCTCACTTACCGCAACCGGCCACCGGATCGGTGACCGATTCGGAATCGGGCACCGTTAACCGCTAACGGCTATCCGTTTTTTAATGCCCTGCTGCTGCCTTTGCCGTCTTCGGTCTCGCATTCCAAAGAGTGAGCATCAACAAACCACCGACGACCGCAAAACCGATCATCGAAGGTCCCCAAGCCGCCCAGCCAAAACGATCGAGAAGATAACCCATTCCAATGCCAACAAAAGCGCCGCCAATGTATTGCATCCCATCAAACATTCCGGCTGCAGTAGCCGCGGCTTTCTTGCCGCCAAAATCCATCGAGGCGGTCCCTGAAAGCATTGAATGCACAACGCTAATCGAGAAGGAATTCAAAACAAAGGCCGCGATAATCCAGCCCAAGCTTGGCGCCTTCCAAATAACAGCAAGACAAGCCACTTGA
The DNA here is from genome assembly GCA_040754655.1 of Bdellovibrionota bacterium. GTDB lineage: Bacteria > Bdellovibrionota > UBA1018 > UBA1018 > UBA923 > JBFMCE01. The sequence goes on from JBFMCE010000002.1 coordinate 25,957, forward strand.
ACGAAGTAACCCAAGAATGCGACCGGAGTGCGACGACCTTTGAAAACCCAGTCTGAAATCGTTCCCGCAAAAAAAGCGCCCGCGATACCGGCAATGACCACGGCCGCAGCCCCCTTTTGAAAAACACCGGATTCCAGAGGAAGTTTTTGCGCCTCGATCATGTAACGTGGAAACCACTGCTCAAACCCATGTCGCACAAAGCCCGTGCAAAACTCGGCAGCCGCGATCGTCAGTGTTACCGGATTGGTGAAGACTTTCTTAAAAACATATTTAAAACTGACCTTCTCGGTATCGCCGCTGGAAGCATCTTGGACATCAAGCGCGGGCAAGCCGCACTCGTCAGGTCCATTGCGCACGAACCGGTAGGTCAAGTACGCCATGACAGCCACGACGATCGAAGGGACAAAAAAGACCCACTGCCACGGAAGGATGGTCACTAAAACCCCGCCGATGAAAAAGATCAAAGCCCGCCCGCTTTGAATCATGCTGCCGAAGATCGCCGAGAACACGCCGCGCTCGCTGATGTGGAACCAACCTGAGTTCACCTTGATCAAAGCCAAAGCGCTGTAAGATTGAAAGTACGAGTTCATCGACCAAACTACGGTGAAATACAAAAGAAGAAATTCGCCTGTTCCCAGAAAACCAAGATAAGCGCCCAAACCAAAAAGAAAGTTAAAAACAACCGTGCCTGTCGCGCCAATGAGCATTGCGCGCCTTCCACCGATCTTATCCGCGATAGGCCCGTTGAAAAGCGCTGAAAGACCATAAATCATCAGGGCAGAACTGATGATGGTCCCCACTTGGGTCTTATCCCACCCGTACTGCGTAGAAAGAGACTTGTTTGCAAACGAGAGATTGTACCTGCCCATGTACATCGCCGCATAGGTGAACCCCAAGGTCAGCCAGTTGATACCCCGCCTGCGTCGAAATGCCATCGTATAACTGTCCGTAAAACGCGCTGGCTTTCGAATGGCGGCTCCGTTCATTGTGGCAGAAGTGTTTGACATAAAGCTTCCCCTCTTTGACTTGCGACTTCCCCGAGCAGGAAACAACTAACGAGGGCGCTTTCAAGTGTCAACGGTATACGCCTTGCATTTTCCGCTCTCATGTTGATCTACAAGAGTCGGGTGTTTGACCTTTACACTACAAACGTAGGATCACGACAGGTTCCATTCGAATACGTGGGGCACCGCGGAAGCTGCGCCGCGCTCATCCTCAACCCCAATGAAGAGATTGGGCTTTTGCCCCACACGAGGCCCGCGATCGGAAAGACTTTATTTGAACTTCCGGCCGGAACGCTTGACCTTGAACTCTCGTCTGAAGACACGATGATCCAAGAGCTTAAAGAAGAGGCGGGTCTGTGCATTTCAAAGCAACAGATTCGACGCTTGACGTCACTCTATACTTCCCCAGGTTACACTTCTGAACTTCTGGCTCTTTTTTTAGTGCGCCTTCGCAAAGAACAAGCATCGGGCAACGAAAGCCTGCGGTGGTTCAGCCTCGATGAATTGGGCAAGCTGATCTGCAAAGAACAGATCGTCGATATGAAAACCGTAGCCGCAATCAGCCTCTATCAGGCCTTGCCGTGGGAGGAGAATTTGGATGAAAGCGCGTAAACAAAAAGAATGGTGCGATTTCTCTCACATGGCTTTTGACATAGATGGAACCTTGCTCAACAGCAACATTGCTCATGTTTGGGCCTGGCAAGACGCCATAGAAAAAGAGAACCTCTTTTTGCCGCATACCACGTTGTTCCTTCAGATGGGACTTCCCGGAAACCAGATCCTCGAAAAATTTTCATATGTATTTAAAGACAAAATCGTGGCGAAACGGATCGGCGAGAACGCCGCAAAGTTCTATATAGAGAAATATGTCGACCTGATCGCGCCCTACGACGGCGTCTATGATTTTCTCTCTCTGCTCAAATCAAACCGCCGCAAGATCTATGCGCTCACCTCAGCCTCAAGCGGCGAAGCAAACTCAATGCTCAAGAGGTTCAAACTCAACCCATATTTCGATCTCGTGCTTACGAAAGAAGACCTGGGCGCAGGCAAGCCCACTGCGGAACCTTTCCTAAAACTGCGTGAAAGGCTGGGAACAAAGGCGGATCTGATTTCTTTTGGGGACAGCCCTTTTGACCTCAAGGCTTCATCGGCGGCCGGAGTGCCCTTTGTCTACCTTGGCCACGGGGGTTTTCCCCGCGAATGGTTTTCAAAAGCGCGGGCCTGCTTTTTCAACATCAACCACATCCTAGAAAGCTTCAAAGCACGTGAAAAAGCATCGATGAAAACGGCCGCCGCCTAAGCGAAGCAGAGCGGACTTCATTTCAACGGGGCAGAGAGCTCTCATTACTTTACCTTGACCGCCATGGTGAGCCCCTCACCGGTGGGTAGAATGGTGGAACGAAACCTTCCTCCTTGGGCTGCCATCTGATTGAACTCGCGAAGACCCAGAACCGACTTTTGGGTTTCGGGCTCTTCAATCGCCTCATCGGTAATGCGCCCCCAGGCAAAGGTATTGTCGCCCAGAACAACCCCGCCGATGCGAAGGTTTTCCGCAGCCCATTTCAAGTAATAAGGATAGGTTTCCTTGTCGGCATCAATGAAGACCAAGTCAAAAGGTCCTTGAGACTTGATCTTAGGAAGGTTTGCCAAAGCGGAGCCCACATAAATCTCAACACGATCTGCGAACCCTGCATTTTCAAAAGATTTTTTCGCGACTTCCGCATGCAAAGGGACATATTCGAAAGTGTAGAGCTTACCTTGAGGCGACATTCCGCGCAAAATCGAAACGCCCGAGTACCCTCCAAGAGTTCCGATTTCAACTGCCTTCTGCGCTCCGATGGCCCTAGTGATCACTTCAAGGTGAAGCGCGTCCATCGAACCCACTTGAATCGCGGGCAATCCTTTTCGCTCGCACTCGATGCGAACCTCTCGTAAAATCGCATCTTCCGGACGGAATAACTTTTCCACGTAATCGACGATCTTAGGATCGTTCTGGCCAAAATTCTTGTTCATGTCCTGTCGGTAGTACCTTGCCTCAGGCTGTTGCGCAAGTTACTAGGCGATCATTCGATGCTTCGAATTCGGAATCCTTCTCGTTCGCTCATGCGAATAGACGGAGCTCCTACCGCAAAGCGCGGAAGCGTAGGTTTGCGTTCAGTTTCACAACGTTGGTTCATCGCCATAGTTTTCCCCCCGGTAGCCACAGCACTAAGATGTGCGAGTGATATGAGCAAGCAGCGTGCCAATAGACCCTAAGCTTGAGTCATAAGTATTTTGTTGCGTTTCCTGAAAATGGCCCAGCAATTTTGCATGACCTCGTGTGCAAATTGCAGTGCTTCAAGGCCATTCCAGCTCTGCAAGCAATGCGGCATGGTCTGAAAGGTTCGCCCAGATATCGGAATGCAGGCAGCGCGCCGCGCGTATTTCAAAACCATGGTAATAAATTCGGTCTAAACGAAGAATCGGCATGCGCGCAGGAAATGTGCGTGCGTGCCTTTTGTGACGGCGGTGATAGGCTTCTTCCAGGCCCAGCTCCTTCTTGAAGAATTTTGAGAGCCGCAGAGCCCAGTCATTGAAATCACCGGCGACCACCAACCCGTGCCCGAAAGCGACCTTCTGCTTGATGCGTTCGCAGAGCAATGCCGCTTGCAATTGCCTGTCGCGTTCGAACAATCCGAAATGCACGCACAGCAAATGCATCTCGGGCCGAGACTCAAAAGGTTTGATCACGGCATGCAAAAGCCCTCGCCTCTCAAGAGAACTCGTAGACACGTCTTGGTTTTCCCAATGCAAGATCGGATATTTGCTTAAGATCGCATTGCCATGGTGGCCACCTTGGTAAACGGCGTTTTTCCCATACGCAAAATGCGGCCAGATAGAGTCGGCCATGAATTCAAACTGCGGCTCCATCTCGCCCTGCTTCTCGCCCATGACCTCTTGAAGGAACACCACATCCGGCGAGACCGTACGAATGGCCTCTCGGATCTCGCTCAATACATAGGCGCGATTACGCACGGTAAAACCCTTGTGGATGTTGTAGGAAAGAATCCTCAAATATTTTGCGCTCATCTCAAGCGAAACACTCCGACGCCGACAGTAGCAACAATGTAGAAAACAAAAAACCCGATGCCGCCATTGAAACCCAGGGTCTCCGATACTATCCCGCTCAAATAAGAAAGCCCGGCATACAACGACGACAACCATACTCCCGAGGCCAGAAACCACCGTACCGGAAAAGAAAACACTCCTTGATAACCGATCTTCGACTGAAAACCGATCCTGGGATCTGCCATCACCAAGAGCAGAAGCCAGAAATTTCTCAGCCCGAAAGTGCGGTGCAGCCTTTCAGAAGAAGCCTTGCGATAAAAAACCCGAGCCACGGTAGGAAAGATTCTGGCAAACGTATATCCGGCCAGGGCAGACGAAAAGAGCGCGAAAAAAGAAGTGAGTCCCCCTGCCCTCGGCCCGAATTGGAGACCCGCTGCAATCACCCCCAGGCCCACAGGCAACGGCACAAGCCAGCTGGCGCTTAAGAACAAGATATAGAGCACGGCCCAGGCGAGGGGCTGGGGCTGAAAGGTAGGGCCAAGGGCTTTCATGGCTGAACCCAGCGCCACGAACGCCAAACCATGGGTAAACAATAGCGCACCCCAAGTCAGAAACGGAAGCGCTCGCCTCATCCTCTTGCTGCGCTCAACAGAAAGACGCGCCTTCAAGAAAAAAGCCCATGGAACATTGGGATCAAAGAGCCTGCCTATCGGCAGATGCTTGGCGAGCCATGCCTCAAAGGTGCGGAAATAAGGCAACCAAGCCTCGCGAAAGTGCTTCAGATAGACATGAGGTTCGGTTCGAAACTCGCGCACATGAATGGTCTCTTCCGGATAGAACAGGCTGAACGTCTTTTGCCCCCAATGCGCGACGATGCGTTTGGCAAGGCGGGCGATGCGCAAGCGCGTCTCTTCAGTTTCGCCCACTAAAGTGAGGTTGAGCTCAGTGTCGAGCCGAAACGCGCGGTTATTGAGGTTGGCAGAGCCTATCGCCATGTAGCGGTCATCAACGATCGCGACCTTTGAGTGCACGTAAATGCTCTTCTCATCAGAGAGGTCCGGAGCCAGAGCATACGGGCATCCCGCGACAAACAACGTCCGCGTTTCTTTTGCGACCTTCTCAAGGCGTTCTAAAAGCGCTGTCTGTAAAACTCCCATCATTCGAAATGCCGTCGACCCATTGAGTGGCGCCGGAACGACAAGTAGAATTTTCAAGCCCGTTCCCGCCCGCGCTCGCATCAAAGTTGAAAGTTCATCATTGATTTGCGGCGACCAGTAGTACTGGTTCTCAATCACCAACTGGTGGCGCACCGACCGGATAAGGTCGTGGATGAGAAACTCGCTTTCCCTCACCAAGAGCGGACGACGCAAATCGACCGAAGCCCGGGTTCGGCTGATCAACAGCCGGTATTTTCCCGCTCCTTCCAAACGCGCCATCCGCGGCCGTTCGGGAAACGGAATCGAACTGATCGCTCGCCAACGCGCTCCGATGTACTCAACCAGGTCTACGGCCACCTCTCCCCGCACTTCAACCGTCATGTCGTGGTAAGGGCGATGTTCTTCTTTTTCGTGATCCAGCGAACGCCTGCTATCGGAATAGAAATGTTGGGGAGAATCCCAACGGTCATCGCAGATATCGACCCCGCCCACAAAGGCGGTTTCACCATCAATGATGACGAATTTTTCATGATGCGATCCTCCGAGCGGGTGCCGGTTATCAAAGACGAAATGCAGGCGCTCGTGCAGCCCCTCCCAAACCCAGCTTTGCAGGATCTCGCGTTCGAAGACATAAAAATACGCATAGTCCCAGACGAGAAAGTAGATGTGGAAGTCAGGCTTTTCGGCGCACAAACGCACGAGAAATTCCCTAAAGCTCTCATGACGCGACGTCGAAAGCTCGATGCGCGAATCGAGCTGCCACCCTACGAAAATCGCATAAGAATAGGCCTTGCCCAAACACTCTTGAAGACGCTCATAATAAGGGCCGGCTTCCCAAATCGGCTCCCAGACCTCACTCGTCGTTTGACGATAGTAGGCGCGCTGAGAGAGTTCTTCTTTCCAGTGAAGTGGTCCGGGCTTCTCTGTCTTTGCCCGCAACGCGCTTTGAAATTTCATAGCCGCAAAGGGGGCTGCAAGTCATAGACCAGGCGCGCTTTGTGCATGACTTTGGTCGCATGAATGCTCAACCAAAACCGCAACAACACCTCTCGGCGCTAGACTTTGTATTCAGCCAACATGATCAGCTTAATCTTGAACTCAAACTTCTTCTTAAACTGACCGCATTATGCGGCAGGCCAAGTGAAAACCGAGATCAAATCGAAGCAGAGTGGAATGAGATGAGAAAACTTGTGGCGAGGGTGCATCACTATGTAAACGGGTTGTTACCAGACCATCAGCGGTTTGAGGAAAAAAAGATCTTCGAGGTGGCACGACCAAGGCTGTCAACCCACGAGCAACGCCAAATGGAAGAATTGATCCAAGAACACCGCAGCATGGAACCTCTCATTGAGCGTCTTTCAGGCTCACTGAAACAATGGATGAATTTCGCCCAAGCTCCTTCGAGCGAAGAACTTTTGCGATTCAATTGGCTCGCAGATGAATTTCGTTTTCACGTCGAGGGCCACGAGAAAAAAGAAGAGGCGGTGCTCTCATTGCTTGGAACCGCTATAGGCTAGCGTTTCGCATTCAAGTGTTTCGCACGACCGAGCGGCGATTGCCTTCAAGGATCTTTTTCCGGATGCGAACGCTCTCAGGCGTCACTTCAACCCACTCGTCCTCATCGATCCACTCTAAGCATTCTTCGAGCGACATATTGCGAACACCGCGTAGAGTAACCAAAACCTCCGCGTGAGCGGCGCGAATATTCGTGAGCTTCTTCTCCCGGCAAGGATTGACGTTGAGATCGTTGTCACGGTTGTTTTCGCCAATGACCATTCCTTCGTATACAGGGGCGCCCGGTTTCACGAAAAGAATGCCCCGGTCCTCGAGTCCTAGCAGACCATACTCAACAGCCTCGCCTGTTCTATCGCTCACAAGAGCGCCATTCACGCGATGCACGAGCGTGCCGCGCCACGGGCGATAATCCTCGAACTGAGTATTGAAGATGCCTTCACCACGAGTTTCCGTAAGATAGCGTGAGCGGATTCCAATCAGTCCACGAGTGGGGATGACGAATTCAAGCCGAACCCTGCCCTCATGCTCTGTTTTGTATTCGAGCAATTGGCCCTTGCGGGTTTGAAAGAGGTCTGTCACCGCTCCAACGTAGGTTTGAGGAAGGTCAAGGATAGCCCGCTCATGAGGTTCTTGCTTTTGGCCATCGATCTCTTGAACAACGACCATGGGTTTTCCGACCATGAACTCGTAACCCTCTCGCCGCATCTGTTCGATCAAGATGGCAAGCTGCAACTCGCCTCTGCCCAAAACCCTGAACTGCTCTGAACTCTCGGTCGGCTCCATGCGAAGCGCGACATTTCCGCGGGTTTCTCGTTCAAGCCGTTCTTTGAGTTTTCGCGACTGGATCGGTTCGCCTTCTTTTCCTGAAAGCGGCGAGGTGTTCACTGAGAACACCATGCTGATCGTCGGTGGATCGACTTTGATCCGAGGCAAAGCCACGGGTTGCGTGCCTGGTTCCGGTAAAGTTACCAGGGTGTCGCCAATTTCTACCGACTCATTGCCTGCGAAAACCCCGATGTCGCCCGCGACAAGCTCCGCGACTTCGATCTGTTTGAGGCCTTCGAAAGTATAAAGGGCCGACAGATTGAAAGTCTCTGTCTTTCCATTGTCACCCAGACGCATCAGGCGCGCGCCTTTTTTGACCCGTCCCTGCGTAACGCGCCCGATGGAAAGGCGTCCCACGTATTCGCTGTACGAGAGATTGCTCACCAAGACTTGAAATGGGCGATCGAGATCGCGCTTTGGCGGGGAAACATCGCGCAGGATCACGTCGAATAAAGGACGAAGGCCAGCCCCCTTCGTTTTTCCCGCAAGCAACTCTTCAAGATCGTCGTGATTCTCGGTGCACCACCCCTGGCGAGCACAGGCATAGACGATCGGAAAATCTGCTTGGCGTTCATCCGCGCCAAGATCCATGAATAAATCGAAGGTCGCATTGACGACATGGTCTACCCTGGCGTCAGGACGATCGACCTTGTTTACGACCAGAATGATGCGCAACCCCTGCTTCAGCGCCTTTGAGAGCACAAACCTTGTTTGAGGAAGGGGTCCTTCCGCGGCATCCACGAGCAGAAGCGCCCCGTCGACCATGCCCATGATGCGCTCTACCTCGCCTCCGAAGTCGGCGTGGCCAGGCGTATCGACGATGTTGATCTTGGTATCGCCCACCCGGACCGAGGTGTTTTTCGCCAAGATGGTGATTCCGCGCTCGCGCTCAAGGTCCATCGAATCCATGACGCGCTCGACAAGCGCCTCGTGGCTTGCGAAAGCCCCAGACTGCCTGAGCAAGCCGTCAACTAAAGTTGTTTTACCATGATCGACGTGAGCGATGATGGCGACGTTCCGTATATCTTTAAATGGTATTTGTGACACGAAGCCAATCTACGCGGCGTGGGCGCCGTATGCAAGCGTAAGTAAGGTCAAGATCCATTAACAAGCAGTATTAGCCAAGATAAATCCGCGCTTTGCTTTTAAAGAAGGCCAGGAAAAGCCAGATTGCATTGTCGCTCTAGAGAGGGGCACCACAATCCTAAAGAGAGGGTTTAGAGGGGTTTGCGCCAAACCAAGGTTCAATTTCAGTTATTCCTTTCGAGAAGCCGAGGAATTATCCGTTGACGCAAGCGATAAGGTTCATTATAAACAGCGATCTCTAGCATTTATTGCCGTTTGTTGACCCAATCGACGTCCCCATCGTCTAGAGGCCTAGGACATCGCCCTTTCACGGCGGTAACCGGGGTTCGAATCCCCGTGGGGACGCCAAATAAAAAAAGCCCGCCACCTGCGGTGACGGGCTTTTTTTATTTGATGTACTCATGTGGAGATGAGAACGCCGCGTAGCCGAAGGGGCGAGCACGCGAAGTGCGAGCCAATCCCCGTAAATGTTAGGTCAATAGCCGTGTATGGTTGAGCGTAAATCTCAAACACCAGAAGAACTTGAAGCCCAACTCTTCGGAATCGATCTCAGCCTCATCGATCATAATTTAAATTTAACGATCGACAAACGTCTTGAACAACACCAAGGCGCTCTAGAATTAGTCTTAGATTTACAAGAAGCAAAAAAACGTTTCGACAAAGAACAAGAAGACAATGAAAGATCTAAACTCTCTTCTAAAAATTCTAACTGATTCAGGCATCGATTTTGTACTAGTCGGCGGTTACGCCGCCACAGTGTACGGCTCAGCACTTATCACTCAAGATCTCGACATTTGTGCAGTGATCACCAAAGAAAACGTCGATAAGCTTCGTACCTGTTTAAGAAACTATCATCCGACCCATCGAATGATCCCTAATCGAATTTCTTTTTTAACGCACCCATCAGATGTTACAGGATGGAATAATCTATATTTAGAAACAGACTTGGGAACAGTCGACGTACTTAATCAAATTACTGGTGTTGGCGACTATGAAAAAGTCGCGAAGAACGCAATTGAACTCAAGATCTTTGGGCAAAAATGCAAAGTAATCTCAATCGATGACCTTATTCTCGCCAAGCAAGCGATGGGTCGTCCTAAAGATTTACACACCATCAAAGAACTCGAAGTCATTCGGGCTAAAACAAAAAAATGACCGCTATCGTCGTCTTTATTTCTACAAGCCCGATTGTTAGCATTGGCTAACGATCCAATTTCGCATGCAAATGCTTGTTTTCAGGGGTGCACTACAGTATCGACTGAAAAGGATGTTCTCCGCTTGAATTCATCTTCAATAATTGGATAAATAATTTTAGAAAATGCGCTAATCCAATAGATAGCGGTTATTGCGAACCCCTTCATTGGATTTGACAGATTCAGATTTACATTAAACTTACTTGTAGCTAGGGTCGTCTTCGGGGGTTTTATGCCAAAACTGCCATTTTCATTAAGAGCGATTACAATACTGACAACATCATTCTTCGCAGCGCAAGCCGCCGATGCTTCTTCGATTGTCTTTAAATGCACGGTAAAGAACCAAGACGGCGTGATTTTCCTCGAGGACCACAGCTTTGCAGCACCTTCCAATAAACTTCATTTTGAAATTGAAGAAAAATCTTACGCCCTCACCCTACACCAGCCAGCACCAAATACTCCTACGACTCCATTTAAGATGGAAATCCAAGCGGCGACGGTAGAGCACGGAGAAGGCGTAGACGCTCATGCGGCTGACCGTGACGTTTATCGCATCACCCGGGATGCATCGCAGAAGCCGCTGCTTGAAGCCACAATCATAAAAGAAGCGCTCACCGAAGACGGAATCTTTGGCAGTTTTTTCTTGAAGAGCGGCTTGTTTAAGAAAAACCGCTCTATACATGCCTCGTGCAAACCCCTTGGTTTTGGCAAAAAAGCGCAGAATGACAAAGCGCTAGACGTATTGAAAAAAGGCAATGGCGGCAACCTTGCCGAGCTCATCGAGGTTCTAAAAGAAGCTAGCCCCATTCATGAAATCTTCGATGAAGACGGACGTCCTCTGCTTCATCTTGCGGCTGAAAAAGAAGGCGCGGCGGTGTTTTCTTTTTTAACGAAGGTGATGACCCAGCAACCCGCTAGACTAGAAGTTCCTAGCCCAATGGGAGGCGATGCACTTTATCTTATTGCGGCCTTGAAGGAACCTTACCAAAAAGAAATATACAAGGCTGACCTGCTTATGGATGAGGGAGCGAGAGCGAACCGTATTCAGAAAATCAGGCTTCCAAGTGGCAACTTTTACTATCAAAGCGCTCTTGAACGAGCCAAAGAGATCCACCCTAAACTAGCTGGCAGTATGGAATGGAGAATTGAAAACCGCTCAACTCATCCGAGCCCTCCAGATCGACTCCATAAACAAAAAGGAGAGCTCAATTGTGGAAATGAACCCATTGCGGCTGAGACCAATCCTGACCTTACAGGCGTTTGGAGCGGAGAAGGGCGATGTGAGTGTGCGAGTGATGGCCTACCTAAGCCTGCGCCACGTGGCATGCGATGTGGCATTAGGCTTGAGCTCTTCAGCACAGGCTCGGAATTCAGCATCGTTGAAGCCGGAGTTTTTGGTAGCGGCCTAGGGGTCTTTCAACCCGGTGTATCGACCATCAAAGCAGGCAATCGTTTGGTACCGGTTGGTTATCAAATCCCCCAATCTTTCGGAGAAATGTCTAAGCGCTGGATTTATGATTCGTGCTTCAACTCAAATTCGGTGAAATTGAAGTTTGAACGCTTGACTGAAAACCCAGTTCACCCTGACCTTTTTCAAGTGATGGAATTTCGTCTGAGCGACGACAAACAGTCGCTTCACTTCGAAGTCAGTCATGGAATTTATTCCTCAAGTTGTTGGGTAGCGGGCACGCTGTCGAAAAAGACTTCAGACTGAAGATCGTTAAGGAGTCCAAATCCAACGAATCTTTTCGCCTGAAAGATCTTGCACTCCAATACCCCAGACTGCCGGAGCGCTTGGAGCGGGGCCCTTAGCCCCATCATTGGTCGAGCCGAGCACGATCATCTTGCGAAGCCCTATAATATCGCTCCCATTATTTTCAGATGCGTACTCGAGCACATGAAGTTCCCACTCACGAATGGCGTTGATTTTCTCACGGGTGTAACCCGCGAGTTTGGCGTTGGGGAGAAGTGCAGGAATTTCTTGACCGTAAAGCGTTCCTCCGCTCGAGAGCGCTCTAGCGATTTCATCAAAAAAGTGCTGATTGTTTTCTGATACACCCATTCCCTGGACTCCATGGACGGCGTCCTTCAACTGGGTAATCTCTGGTTTGACTGCGCCGCTTGAGAAAAGGTCGCGCACTTGTTGACCAAACTCTGAAGAATAAGCAAAGGCGGGTTCTGCGGTCATAATTTCTTTATTGTGCACAGAAGGGTTGATGTCTTCGATGACAGCGCGCAGATGTTTTTTCAAGTAAGGGACCTTTGGCGCCTCGATTCCCGGAAAAACGTTCGAATAAATGAGGCGTTTGTCTTTCCAAATAGCGAGCGACGGATCCGCATCGAGCACGTTGTTCGCATAAGCTTCGTTAGCGGTTTGAATGACGATGCCAATGATTTCGTACGATGGCAACCCGCCTCCTTCGATGCGAAGAACCGTGCGCTTCAAAGAGCGTCCTTCGGCCTCGCCCAATCCCATGAAGTCCTCTATGACTTTTTCACGCAAGCTTGAGCTCGAAATACAACCCCAACCACGACAAAGGGTTGGTATCTCGGGCTGATCCAAGAACCTGTCTTTTCCGAGCCAGGTGGAACTGCCGAGATGCCAAGTGAGGAGGCCAAGCACGCGTGGTGAATACAACACCATCGCATTGAGATTCACGTTGGGTTCTACCCTACGACGATTTGCAGAAGCATGGTTGTGCGAGGGAAGACTATCGATCTTCGCATCGTCGCGAAAAAGGATGTTCAGGCCGCCAAGCTCCGTCGCAATGGGTCTGCCGATACTGTGATGATTTACAAGATTCAAAATGGCGGTACGGGCCGTTCGAGGAGTTTCAGATTGAAAGTCTGGAAGATACCGCGCATTTAAGAGTTGAGGAAGCTTCGCGATCGGCACGACCATGTAAAAGTACGGAAGCCCTGACGCAACAGCGAGGTCGCCCAACTCTTCACGTTCTCGAGCTACCTCGAAACCACCGTACGGATCAAAACCCGCAGTTTGCGCAAGAAGCTTCTCACAAAGTAAACCACTCTTCTTTTGACCAGCGCCGTGAGTTATTACAGAAGTCAAAATCAGCCCTAAAACAACAAGTAGTTGAGCGACAAATTTGTTCATAGAGGCTTAGGCGGCTACCATGAGTTGACAATTACAGTCAACTAAAAAGAACTGTTTGTGGGACTCAGGGTTCACGCCGACCCAGAAACCCACCACGCCCCAAAAAGCATCGATGCAAGCCTTCCTTCAGTATTTTACTACTGGTTTGAAACCACCCCAAAACATCCTCATCCCATCGAAGGGCATGGCGTCAGGATCCATCTGATCCGCCAGTCGAGGATCTGACATGACTTTCTTCAACACCTTGTCTCGATGGGCTCTCGACTTGTACGTAATCCATGAAAAGAAAACCACTTCCCCCTTCTTGAGCTTCACGCTCTGAGGAAAGGACGTGACTTTGCCGCTCTTCACGTCGTCGGCAATGCACTCGACATAATCAATGGCTCCATGGTCGAGCCAGACTTTTGCTGCGAGTGTCGCCATTTTCTTGTATGCCGCGATATTCTTCCTCGGAATGGGCAATACGAATCCATCTACATAGTTATAAGACTTTGCCATTTTTGTTCCTCCTCAATTGATTTCAATTAGACTTTTCAACTAACGCCTTTAGATTTGAAAGACCCTTTTCAAACATCCCGCCGACCATTTTGTCCCTATTCATGAAAAGACACATCAGATTTCCCATGAAATTGTTCTTACCCTGTACTCGCCAGGTCACTTCGCTTTGGTTGCCCGATGACTTCACCAGATATTCAGAATCCTGGGTCATGTTCATGGGTTTCACGTACTCAAGCTTGATGCCGACCTTCTGATTGGGCACGCTATCCACGATAGTCGCACTTCCCGTTCCGAGCCTTCCGCCGCTTTCCCAACTCGTGCGAGACCCTACTCCCGCGTCCGGGCCCGAGTAGACCATCTTCGCTTGAGGATCAACCTCAAGCCACGGCCCCCATTGCTCGGCTAATCTCGAATTGTTCAAATAGGGAAAAATTTTTTCCGCAGGCGCATTGATCGTGATCTTTCTTGAGATCACATAATCCGCGGGTTGAAGCGCTGCGTACCCTAGAAGCATTACAACGATCGCCAAAATAACTAGGCTGATTTTCTTAGCCATCTCTTCTCCTTATCGAGCTGTTAATTTTAGTTTCCTTCTTTTTTTAAGGTTGCTTGGTTCGAACAAAAACTCGAGATACTGGCGTAGATGTGTGACGCTCTCAGCGGCGATATCCGCGTCTTGTTTCGCTTTGGCAAGAATGAACGCCCCTTGGATCACCGCCTGAATATGGAGTGCGAGGCTCTCTGCAGTCCACTTGGAGTCAGGAGCATAACGTTTTTTTGCTAACTGAATATCTTTAGCCACTTCAGCCGCGTGCCCAAAAATGCTCTCTTGGCAGGCTTTGCGGATGGAAGGATTGGTGTCAAAGACCTCTTGAACCATCGTCCCCACAAGACAAGTGAATTCAGGAAGTTTTCCCCGAAGGATCTCTTTGCGGAAATCGACATATCCAAAAACGCGCTCCAATGGATCGGAGAGGCGCCGATACGGAGCATTTTCAAAAAACTCATTGGTCACTGATGACCAATGGCGTGCGGCCGAAACCGCTAAGTCTTCTTTGCTCTTGAAGTGATGGAAAAAAGCGCCCTTAGTCACTCCTGCCGACGCGCAAAGCTCATCGAGCGTAGTCGCTGCATAACCCTTGCTGCGAATGACAGACAACGCGGCGTCGAGGATTTTGTGTTTCACAGGGGTCTTGGCTGCGCTCTTTTTCATAGGTTTGTGTTCTTGATCTAACCATACCAACCAGTTGGTATGGTGTCAATGACTATCACGCCTTGAATTAAAGCCCACCTTCTCAAAGGCTCAGATGAATCCCAAAAACTGGGCGAATGCTTTGGGTACCGAATTGAACGGCCTGCGGCAGCTTCCCGGAACTGGTGCGATCAAAATAAAGAAAACGATATTCTATTCTCAAAGACATCGCCATGCTCTCTGAAAGATCAATCCACATCCCCGGATGAAAAAGCCATGCTCTTAATGGGTGAACCCAGAGAAGCCCTTTACTCCCCGCGATCTCGTCTGAACGCGAGTCGCTTCGAATTCCAAAAGCAATATAAGAAAGATCAAGAAACAGCGCCTTCCATTTCACTCTCCCCGTGGGGCCCAAAAAGTATTGATGATACCGCGTCGAACTGCAGGCCGAGGGCGAAATGCTAGAGCTCACATATCCACATTCACGATGCTTTCCGTACTCATAAGACGAAAATATTCCAGCTGCAAAAACCGGGGCAATTTCTCGCGCGACTGCGATGCGCGGCGCTACCGCCCATTGGTCAAAGAGAGGCCCTTGGCTCTCGCCAGAGGCATCACGAACCTGTTCCTTTTGGTTAAAGAATCCCAACGCTACCTCACCCCTCCATAACGCTGGTGCCGGCTCTGAAAGTTGAAGTGCCTCCTTCGAATTAACAACGTCGGCAAAACTGAAACCAGCGTGCAAAAACAAGAAGGACAAAAGACAGGGAAGAATGTTTTTCACGGGACATATCGTTTTCTCTTCTGAAAGAGTAGTCAAGGAGGATACTTATTTCGCTCCGAGTCATACTATAGTGATCTATTTGCGTTCTTGACTAGTTTGCTACTTAAGGTCAATGTGCTCTCAAAGTTATGCCCGAACCGATAAAAGCCCGAAACAAGCTGCCCGCCGAGGCTGTGAAGCGGCGGAACGTCGAGCTCGCTCTAAGCAATGCGGAACAGATTTTTCGATTGCTTGTAGACGCAGTGTCGGACTACGCCATCTTTGCGCTCGATCCCAATGGATACGTGCTCACCTGGAATAGGGGCGCGGAAAGATTTAAAGGTTACAAGGCTAACGAAATCGTCGGCCAGCATTTCTCGCGCTTTTACATGAGGAGCGACATTGAAAATGGCAAGCCTGACATGGAACTCCGGGTCGCTGCCGATGAGGGACGCTACGAAGAAGAAGGGTGGCGCGTTCGAAAGGACGGAAGCCTCTTTTGGGCCAACGTCGTCATCACGGCCCTGCGCGACCAGAGCGGAGTGCTCCGCGGCTTCGCGAAAGTGACGCGCGACCTTACCGAGCGAAAGCGCGCCGAAGAGAACCTGCAACAACTCAATGAGAACCTTGAAAAGAAAGTCCGGGAAAGGACGGAAGATTTGATCAAGGCCGCGGAACGCCTTGAAACAGCCGTGAAGTCTAGAGACGAATTCCTCTCGATCGCCTCTCATGAGCTCAAGACACCTTTGACCTCGCTTAAACTGCAAGTACAGATGCGAAAGCGCGCCATCGAAAAACAAGGCGCCCAGGCTCCCTTCACTTTGGAAAGACTCAGACAAATGGTCGAAGACGATGAGAAGCAGATCAATCGGCTCAATCAGCTCGTAGACGACATGCTCGACATCACGCGCATCACAGCCGGCAAACTCACGCTGCAGACGGAGCTCGTAGACCTGTGCGCGCTCATTCAAGAAGTGACTGATCGCTTTGCCCCTCAGCTTGAAGCTGCGGGTTGCCAGGTTTTTTTCGATGCCGATTGCAAAGTCGAAGGCCAGTGGGACTTGTACAGAATCGAACAAGTCTTCATCAATTTGCTGACGAATGCCATGAAGTACGGCGCGGGAAAACCGATTCAAATAAAGGTGAGCGCGGCTGACGGCATCGCGAAACTTGCCGTTCGAGACTATGGCGTGGGGATCGCCGCAGAAGACCACGAGAGAATCTTCCTGCAATTTGAACGCGCGATATCAGCCAGCGAGGTCAGCGGCCTTGGCCTTGGGCTCTACATCGTCCGTCAAATCGTAGAAGCGCATGGCGGAAGGATACTGCTCGAAAGCAAGCTTGGCGAAGGCTCGCTTTTCAAGGTTGAACTTCCGATCGCAAATGAACCCGCGCGGCGGCAAAGTCATCAGAGCCGCTGAAAAAGCCGCTCATCCTGAATTCTGGCTTGAGGCCTGGCAAAAGAGTGACGCTCTTTTCTTTTGCATTCGAATCAACAAGGCGCTCAATCCGTACCCGCAAACCAGCGCCGCGAGATGGTGCAGGCTGAGCCAACTTTGGCGAGCGAAGCATAAAAACAAACCGTTGAGAGCGAATGGCGTGAGCAACAAGCCGGGGCGTTTCAGCAGAGGCGCGAGCGCGCCCACCACCGCGTACACCGCGTTTGAAGAACCATAATCGATCTCAGCCAAAAATCGATGGAATTGCGAGGATGAATAATATTTCAGGAAAATGGCATTCAATGCCCACGCGAGAGGATTCGAGAGCCATAAACCGGCGCTGACAACGAGCCCGCAGAATATTGGTCCCAAAACCAACTCCAACGCGCCGGCAAAGACCAGGAACGAAACCAGATCCCCTGCGAAATGGTAGTGATTGTTGTGAAACAACGGGGCCAGAAAGTGACCCAAGGCACTGTAAGATCCGGCCGTGAAGGGATAGAGATCGTAAAGTTCCTGCACCTCGGGAAAAACGTTTCGCGAGACATGAAGCGATGAAAAGAGAACGGCAAAAGACAGGGTGAGCCTTTGACGGCGAAAGATCTCTGCAACGCTTTCAGGCCATGACTGCAGCTTCACGCTAGGGTTGAGATGGGGCCGCATTTTGCGCGCAAGATAGGTGGCTGAGGCGTTCATCAGTCCACCGGGGAAATGAACTCGGGCCAACTCAACGACAGTATCGACTCTAAAACCAGGCTTGCTGACTAGAAACAAGGGTTGCCACGACGTGGGCTGAAACTTCGCTTTGAACCTATAGACTGATTTGAAGTTCAGCGGAAAACGGAGGTGGTGAAACGCAAAAACCATCAGTCCCACAAATACCCTCTCTGCTAGACCATGCTCACCTTGGGCTTTCGCGTCCGCGAAAGGACAGAGCCCCAAGCGTACTTCAAGGTAACCTTGATTCAAAAGGATTCTCATCGCCTCAACGAATAAGAGCTCTACAGTCCCTGGCCTCGCCGCTTGATCGCGAATATAGTCTGCGAAAAAGAAACCCGCTTTCGGGAAAATAGGAACCGCAAACAAGAAGGCGGTGACTTTGCCTCGATATTCAACCACGAAGAGTTTCTTATGTTCGCTCAAGTGCCATGGGTCGATTTGATTCAAGAATCCCAATGGCACCGTTGCACGCGAACCGACCCAATTCTCTAAGAGCTGATTCAACTGCGCCTTGAGCCCTTCGTCGTACTCGTTGGCAGAGACCTCTTTGACCACCGCTCCCCTTCTCAAAAGAGATCTTGCATGTGGAAATCGATCGAGAGGATCTCGAACCCCTGAAAAATACTTCGCCAAATCAAAGAGAGGTTCGCTTCCGATGGGCAGGCGTTGGTATCCCCGCTCAAGGAGCTTCTCCGAGAACCCTTGAGTGACCGGAGTCATGATCACGGACTTTCGTTGTTCACGAGCGGCTTGATCAAAGCCTTCGAAGATTGCAGGCCGCTCTTCAAAGCTAGCTAGGGGTTCGGTCGCCGCAACCCAAGCGCGCTTGGTTTCCATGTAACGAATCTGGCCTGCACAAGAATCTTGAGGACGATAGGTTCTGAAGCCAGGATAACTTGTCATGAATGAACTGGTGCGGTCGCCGAATTGACGCAAATCAGAAAGAAGGTCTTGGTTCGAATTCAAAGGTTTTGACGAAATTTCGCTATCCATGGCGCTTTAGGCACTCTTGCATCCGTGGTCCCGACCTCTATCTTAACGCGGCCAAGCCAACGCTGCCTAAAACTTGGCGTTAAGGCTAAAGATTTTGCCGATCTCTTCATCCGCCCGAACTGAGAAAACCTCTAGGCTCGACAAGAAGCGACGCTTCAAGCATTGTTGGCCAACATCGATGGAATACAAGGACCTCTTTAGCAAACAAGCTCTCGACTATTCTCGTTTCCGGCCGAAGTACCCTTCCGAGCTCTTCGATTATCTCGCGGGATTATGCGCGCAAAGAGAGTCTGCATGGGATTGCGGCACCGGCAACGGACAGGCTGCGGTTGAGCTGGCGAGAAGGTTCCACAAGGTGTTCGCAACGGACCCAAGCGCCAAACAAATTTCAAATGCGACGCCTTTAAAGAACATCGAATACAGGAAAACGACGGCCGAAGACTCTAAACTCGCTGATCATAGCAGTGATCTCATTACCGCTGCTCAGGCGTTTCACTGGTTTGGCCACGAGAGGTTTTACGCTGAAGTACGCCGAGTAACGCGCGGCCAAGGGGTGCTCGCTCTCTGGTGTTACGGGCTGCACAAGATCTGTTCCCAAGTGGATCAGACGATTTTAAAACTGTATCAAGACATCCTGGGGAACTACTGGGAAAAAGAAAGAAGAATGGTGGAAGACGGCTACCGAAGCATCGCCGTGCCTTTTGAAGAGATTACGCCGCCGCGCTTTCTCATGAGAGCGACCTGGTCGATTGAAGATTTACTGGGATATCTCGGCACTTGGTCTGCCCTGCAAAGTTATGTTTCGCGAAACGGACAGGATCCGCGTGACGAAATCGCTGAGGATCTCAAAAGAGCGTGGGGAGAAACCGCGACACGTGAAATCCGATGGGACATCAACCTTCGAGTCTTTCGCGTGAACCCTCAATAAAAAGGCAGTGACACAGTGAAAACCGACCCCTTGCCGAGTTCACTTTCCACTGCAATTGTTCCTCCGTGCAATTCGACAATCTGTTTGCTGATGTAGAGCCCGAGACCGAGGCCGCTGATGCGGCCTGTTGAGAGCGCACGTTCATAGCGCTTGAAGATGCGCTCGAGGTCTTCATTCGCGATGCCCAGACCGTGGTCTTTGACCGAAATCCGGGCGTTGGTTTCGTCTAAACTGACTTGCACTTCAATAGGAGTGCCCGCCCCATACTTGATGGCGTTTGAAATCAGATTCGCCACTACTTGTTCGATCCGAGCCCTGTCCCATCGCCCTTGAACCGCCCCATCAAACAAGACCCGGCACTGGCATCCGGCAAACCGCAAGGGTTCCGAAAAACGTTCGACAACTTCTTGAACCACTTCAACCAGGTCAATATATTCACGTTCGATCGGCAATTTGCCATGCTCAAGCCTCGAGATATCAAGCATGTCTTCAACGAGCCGAGTGATTCGATCCACCTGTTTATCGACCGAAGAAATGAAACGCTCTAAGTGCGTGACGTCAGTGGCCAGCGGCTCCCTTCGTTTCAGTCGACGCATCTGCACTTCAGCCTGCAGTTTCATCGAGGTGATCGGGGTTTTCAGCTCATGGCTTGCAATGGAAAGGAATTCATCTCTTGCGCGCACTGCCTCGCGCAGATCTTCTTCCAGCTTCTTCCTCTGGCTCATGTCCCGGTTGATGATTGAAAAGCCCTTGAGAGCTCCTGATTCCTCATAAAGCGCGGTCAAAACCATGCTCGCCCAAAAACGATTTCCGAACTTGCAAACCCGCCAGCCTTCTTCTTCGTACTTGCCCTGCCTTGCCGCGATTTCAAGGTGTTGATCTGGCCTACCTTCTCCGCGCGCCTCTTTCGGATAAAAAACAGAAAAATGCTGCCCAATAATCTCTTCAGCCTTGTAAGCCTTCAACCGTTCAGCGCCTTCATTCCAAGTTGCGACGTAACCATTGCGATCAAGAAGGAAAATAGCGTAATCCTTCACCCCTTGAATCAGCGACCGAAACCTCTCTTCGCTTTCGTGCACAGCCCGCTCGGCGAGTACACGATCGGTCACGTCGTCATGGATCAAGACGACTTCGATCACTTCTCCCTTATGGTTCTTGACCGGATAAGCGAGCGCCTCGATCCAGCGCGACCTTCCGGGATTGCCGTTTTCGCTCGGGTCATAAAGCGACGCCGGAATTTTCACGAATTCCCCTTGAAAAGCCCGTTTCAGGTAAGACGCCACGCCTTTTGCTTTAAGTTGCGGGTCTTCAAGGATGTTGTATTCACGAAAAATGTAATCAGCGATGAAGCTTTCCGGTAAACAGAAGAGCTTCTTCCAGCCTGCGTTCACGCCTCGAGTGAAACCCTCGGGGCTCAGCAACTGTATGCTGAGCGGAGCTTGCTCAAACAATGCTCTGAAACGGTTCTCGGAAGACCGCACGCGTTCTTCCGCGTTTTTCCGTTCCATAAACAAACCAATTTGCCCGCCAAGAGTCAAAAGGGTCTTCAAAAGCGATTCGTTTCGATCAAAATGGCGCTGGCTGAAGAAATCAATCACACCAGTGATCTTTCCTGACGCCGTGATCGGAAACCCAACCCCTCCATGCAATCCTTCTGAGCGAGCGACGCGGCCCCTCGGATAGACGAAGTCTTTACTGATGTCTTGCACCCACTCGGGTTGTCCTTTTTGCCAAACCAGACCCGGCAGGCCCTCGCCTTTCCTCAGCCGAGCGTTCCGAGTGGCCTCAAGAAACAAGGGGGCGGATACTTTATTTGAATTCCAAGTATAAAAGGGCCTGAGCGTCTGCAAGTTCGGATCGACAACCCAGAGCGTGCCGATATCCCATTCCAATGTTTTTCCAATCGACTCAAGAATGCGAGGGGTCGCTTCTTCAAGCGAAAGCTCTTCAACCAGAGCAGTCATCACCCCGTACTGCACGCCGAGGTTCTGCGTCGCCTCAAGAAGCAATCTCTCGGCATTCTTGCGTTCAGTGATATCGCGAATGAAAGAGTAAAACAGATGCCCGCTTTCCAACGATATTGGGATGATCGCCAGCTCGATCTCGATTCGTTTTCCATTGCGATGCAAGGCGGGCACTTCAACTCTTTTATTTAAAAGAGGACCTATGTTTTCTTCGAGAAAACGTTTCATTCCTTGAATGTGTCGCTGCCGATATTCGGGTGGGATAATGAGATCCTGTAACTTTCTTCCAATGGCCTCAGCTTTCGTCCAACCAAACGTAAGCTCTGCTTCATGATTCCAGTCAATGATTGTATGGTTCTGATCAATACCCACTACTGCATCTAAGGCGTTCTCAAGAACGACTTTGCGCCAAGGATCCAGGGTAACGGTCGGACGGTGGCTACGGCTAATGATGGGCATGCGATTATTGCTTAAAGACTCCCCAAGGCCCTTCTAACCGTGATGTTAACGAACTGCAAGGGGTCGCGCTTTTTCTTGCCACCGCTTCGGGTCGTGCCAAAGGTCTGCTAGAGCCTCTCGCACCCTTTCTCGAACATTGTCATAAGAATGTTGAGCCACATCTTTATTGAGGCTACCAACCACACGACCTAAAAGATTTGGGCTGAAACCCGCTTTGAGTTTACCCATAACCCTCGGCCCAGCAATCAAGAAAAGCTCATCAAAATTCTGCTGGCCTGCTTGAGAGAGTAGCCACTGCTCAACTTCTCTTACGAATACATCGACCTCATGGTCGCGCGCATCCTGAGGAGAGCTAAAAGCATGGCGTACGTTGCCAAGGCTGGCGAAAGTTCTACCGGGTCGATCCGTCGTCAGGTCGCGTTCTCGCATCCGAGCAGCTGAATGCCGAATGATATGCACTTGCCGCGGCCCATCCTCGGGGCCGGTGCATTCGTAAATTGTCGCTTCACTTTGGTTTGCTACAATCACCCAGACTCTGCTCATCGTGACCTCACGGGAAGAACGAAATGCAATTCTCTCGCCACGAACCTCACCCAACATTTTCTCAGACGTTCAAGGCATGACACTTGCATCGATGGCTGCGCACTTGAAGTCAAACCTTTTACAGGAGAGAAATGAGATGGATGCAATCGAGCTACTCAAAGACGATCATGAAAACGTAAAGAATCTGTTCGATCAAGTCAGAACGGCAGATGGCGTTGACGAGAAACGAGAACTCTTCGAAGAAATCCGAGACGAGTTGCTCTTGCACGCTCACATTGAAGAAACGATTTTTTATCCGGTGTTTCAAAACAGGGATGGCTTCCAAGAGATCGTGAAGGAAGCCATTGAAGAACACCAAGAGATGAAAAAGCTTCTTCGTGAAATCAGCGACACCGAAGATGACGAGGAAATGGAAAGCATGCTCGAAGACTTGATCGAGTGCGTAGAACACCATGTTGAGGAAGAAGAGACCGAATTTTTCCCCAAAGTCAAAAAGAGCCTCGATCAGACCGAAATCAATGAACTGGGATCAAAACTCGAGCAAGAAAAAAAGAAGAAACCGCTGGCTGCCTGAACACAGTCAGAACAAGGTTACCGGAGGAGCCAAGCCATTGGCTCTTCCTTCCCTTGATTTCTAAAGACAGACGCGCGCTAAATCGGTAGCATGAAGCCGTACTGGACGGTACGATAAGAGAGTCGCGTCATGCCTATTAGAAGTAAGAAAAAAGAACTTTGGGTCGTGAAGTCTGGGAGCAATTTGATTTGCACCGGCGGTCCCCTGCTCATTCGCGCATGGATGCAGCAAGTCGCTGAACTCAAAAAGCGCAAGCGGATTTCAATCGTGTGGGTCACTTCAGGCGCCATCGCCTCGGCCATTGAACGCACCGGCCGCAGGAAAAAAAAGAAGCTCTCAGAGAAACAAGCTTTAAGCGCTATTGGCCAACCGATTGTGATGGAGTTGTATGATTTGGCCCTGCGGGCCAATGGATTACTGGGTGCGCAAATTTTGCTGACTTATGACGACCTGGCAAACGAGAAGCGACGCCAGAACTTCAAGAATACCGTATTTCAGCTGCTCGATTGGGGCATCATCCCTGTCTTGAATGAGAACGATGCTATTTCAACCGAAGAAATTCAGTTTGGAGACAACGATTCGCTCTCTGCTCGCGTGGCCGCAACGCTTCGAGCTGACCGCCTCGTCATCTTAACTGATGTCGAAGGCCTCTACGAATCGGATCCCGCGAAAAACCCGAAGGCCAGGCTCATCGAATCGCTTCCAAGCGTAACTCAAGAGGTCTTGAGAAAAGCCTCACCGAGCTCGCACTCAGGCCGAGGCCGAGGAGGAATGTTCTCCAAGGTGAAAGCCGCGCAATTTGCGAGCCGAAATGGAGTCACGAGCTGGATCGTGCGCGGAGACAAGAACGCGGCTCTTTTACGAATAGCGGAAGATGCCGCTATCGGAACGAAGATCAGCCGGCAAAGGGCCAAGCGATGACACGGCGGGATTCAGCCAGCGTTTCGACGGACGAAACGGAAACACGTTTGATTGAGCTGAGAGAAGCTTGGCGCAGCCTCAACAAAGCCGAGACGTCGCGCAAAAACTTAGCGCTTCAAACCGTGGCAACGCAAATCGCGCAAAATAGAAGTAAACTGCTTGCCGCGAACCAGGCAGACTTAGAGGCCTTGCCCAAACAAACGACATCTGCATTTCGAGATCGCCTTGAACTCAATGAGGAACGCCTCAAGAATCTCATTGAAGGCCTTGAACAAGTAAGCGCGCTTGAAGATCCCCTAGGGGAGGCGGTAGAAGAGAAGCGGCTCGGCAACGGGCTTGAACTCAGACGCGTACGGGCGGCACTCGGAGTTCTATTCTTGATTTTCGAATCCAGGCCCAATGTCGCCATCGAGTCGTTCGCTCTCGCCTTCAAATCAGGCAACGGCCTGATCCTGCGGGGCGGTTCCGAATCGATGCGCACGGTCGGCGTGCTCTATTCTGCAATTAAAACTGCTTTGGAAGAAACGGGTTTTGACCCAAACGTCGTTTGGGGAATCACCGATGCTGACCGAGGCATCATCTCGACGCTTTTAAAATCTCAGAAGTGGATTGACGTGGTCATTCCGCGAGGGGGCGAAGGCCTGATCAAATTCGTGCAAGAAAACTCGGCTATTCCCATTTTAAAAAATGACCGAGGCCTGTGCCACACCTATGTTCATGAGGACGCTGACCTTGAAATGGCCCTCAATATCGTTGAAAACGCCAAGGTCCACCGCCCCGGGGTTTGCAATTCCTTAGAAACCGTACTCGTTCATCAAAAGATCGCAGCCGGTTTCTTGCCTCAACTCGCTCTGCGTTTGGAAAAACACCATGTTCAATGGTTTGGATGCTCGCGCACCTGTTCAGTCTTGAAGGGAAGGAAAGATCTTTCACTCGCTCAAGAGCAAAACTGGGATACCGAATACCTTGATTATAAAATAAACTGCCGCATCGTGAATGATCTCGAAGAGGCCTTGGCTCATATTGAGAAACATGGTTCGAGGCATTCCGAGGCGATTGTTACAGCGTCACATGCCGCTGCCGCTAGGTTTCAGGCAGAAGTCGATGCCGCGGTGGTGTATTGGAATGCTTCAACCCGTTTCACCGACGGCTTTGAATTCGGGCTCGGCGGGGAAATAGGGATCAGCACTCAGAAACTTCATGTCCGCGGCCCTATCGGCTTGCGAGAACTCACGAGCAGCCGCTGGATCATCAAGGGGACCGGACAGATCCGCTCTTAAGCAGCGAGGAGATAAGGATGAATTCTACTATTGGAATCCTAGGCGTAGGGAAAATGGGCGAAGCCCTTGCGGCTGGGCTTATTGCTGCAAAGAAAGGCTATAAAATCATTGGCACCACGCGCTCTCAAGCGACGGCAGCCGAGATCAAAAAGCGCCTTGGCATTGAATGCACCACCGACAATCGAGATCTCGTGAAAAAGGCGAAGGTCCTTATTCTCTGCGTGAAGCCCAATGATGCACGCCCTGTACTTGAATCGTTGGCGCCTCAACTGACCAAAGACCATCTGATCATCTCGACATGCGCCTCGATCCAAACCGAGGCGCTTTCAAAGTGGGCCAGGCAAAAAACGCCGGTCATTCGAGCCATGCCAAACACCCCCTGCCTTATTCGAGAAGGCATGACGATTCTTGTCGCGGGCGCCTCGGCGAAAGCCTCGCACCTTGAGCATGCCGAAAAGATTTTCAACACCATCGGACGAACCACCGTGATCGATGAAACGTTGATGGATGGGGCAACAGGGCTCAGCGGATGCGGACCCGCCTATGTTTACCTGATCATCGAGGCTTTGAGTGAAGCCGGGGTGAAAGTAGGATTGTCTCGTGATCTTGCCACGCAACTCGCCGCCCAAACTCTGATGGGCGCGGCAAAAATGGTCTTAGAGCGCGGAGTGCATCCTGCTGCATTGAAAGACGAAGTGACCACGCCAGCAGGGTGCACGATCGATGGCCTAATGGCGCTGGAAGAGGGAAAAATTCGAGTCACCCTGATCAAAGCCGTTCTTGCGGCGACGAAACGAAGCGAAAAATTGAGGAAGAACGCGCGGAAGTAGCTCAGCCGGTTATAAGAATCGCCCTCCCCTTCCGATAAGAAAGAGAAGGGGTGCGCTTCGTGCCGACCATGTTTTGGGGTTTAAGAAAATTAAGACTGGAACTTGCTCTTGCGACCGTCGTCGCATGCGGCATTTTGTGCCCACTGGCTTGGTCATCGAAAGTCGATCCCCCCTTATGCATGACATCCGCACTCCATTCAACCCGCAAATCTTTGCTCAGTGATGCCATCGGCAAGCTAGCCAGGCTTAAGATGAAAGAAGAGCGCACACGCATTCGCGCAGAGCTTGAGCGATCGAAGTTCGAGCGAGCGATGCAGCAGCCTGATCGGAAAGATATCGCAAGGCTACTTGAACCCCTGAGTGAAGCGCAAAAAGCGGAAACAGCCGCGGCAAAAGAGTTTGACGACACGGTGAATGAGATCGCTCACCTTGCCGACGTGCTCTTGAAAGACATGCAAAGCTCGCAAGAAGCAGGAATGATCACGGTCTTCATCAGAAAAAATCTCGAGGACGGAAACCCCGTTCCCGTGACCGGCCGATACATCGGCCTGAGCGATTCCAAACCTCGGCGTTGCCGGATGGAAGTGCAAAAGGAAGACGGAACCCCTAAAGCAATTTCTTTTCACCCTTCCCTTCTCTCGCTTGAAGCGGCGCACTTCACCGGCGAGCGATATCCAGAGCTTGCATTGCCTGATCCTAGCGGCGCTACCCAGCTGCCTGACGTTGTCGCGGAAAAAGCACGGGCCGCTCGCGAGCAAAAGCAGCGCAATGAGCCAAGGGCAAAACACTTCATTGTGGATGATGAAGCGGCCGAACCGGATGCTGAGCACACCAAGGTCAATCGCCCCTCTGTGCTGATTGCAGAGCCGCCAAAGCCCGCCGCTCCGATTCGCAATGAACAAGATTTCAAGAAGGCCTCTAGAAGCGCCGCTACCGTCGCAGAGAGGCCTAATCCGCAGGCCGAAATTCCTAAACGCCTCGACACAATGGTCATGCGAGTAAGACAACGACCACCTCGGCCCGCAGCGCTTTCACAAAAATCGGTTGAGGACCTCTTTGCGAAAGCACGAGCTCAAAACAAGGATGGAAAAGGATTGCATGCTTTTCAACTGAAAACAGGCGAAAAAATTGTGGCAGAGACCTTGGTACGCGAAGGCCATGTCTTGATTCTTTTAAAGAACGTCGCGAGAAGTCCACAAATTCCTTCGATCCGAAGGATCGATTTCCAGGAAATTGACTTCTCAAAACCTATTTTATTTGAATGACCTCTCTTATTGCGCTGCTTGGGAACAAACGCTCGGATCAAGCTTTTGTCCAATTTCATAAATCCTGAAATTGGCATTTTGAAATGCCAATCCATAACGGCATCGAAAATAGGCCTCATCGGCCCGAAATTCGCGCAATTCAGAGGGGCCGATCGCGACATACTTGATTTGGTGCAAGCTTAAGAGTCGTTCGGTATCAGGCGCGCCGCGGAATATACTTTCAATCTCACGGGCGCGTTGCTGATAATCAAACCCGTAGTTGTTCACCCAACCCGGGTACCCCATCAAGACCGGACGCACTGCCCACATCATGATGGGATGGTTGTGAATGGTCGCGGTAAGAAAAACGTCCGTTGGCCGGGTCTTCTCGCGGATCTCTTTCGACAAACGGATATCAGCGTCGTCACTCAAACGAAATGTATGGCGTTCGACCCGGGCGAGCCTGTACACTTCAAGAACTCCGGTGAGCGTCAGGCACAAAAGAACGATCACTGAACTCGATTTCAAACCCCAATGCGGGTGACTGAACCCGCGCGCAAGCATCGAGGCCGCCACGACTGAGAAACCAAAGTAAGACCAGAAGAAGAGTTTTGAGTTGTCCCAATCGGTGGGTTGAAAAAGAATAATATTCGCGAGCGCAAAGGTAAGGAACAAACCCAGAATCAAGAGCCTCGAATGCCGAGAAGGTTGGTTTTTGAAATAGAAAACCAGCCCTACGAGCGCTACCGGCGCCATCAAACCCCAGATCCTCAACCACATCGCCATCCAGTCCAAAAAACCGCCTTTGACGGTCCATCCCCAGAAAATCTTCATGAAATTTGAATTGGCGATCCCGCCTGAGATGAACTTCAAATAAAGCATGAGCGCCAGCGCGCCAGCGGGTACTGCGCACCACAACCATGCTCTCCAGAAACGCAAGTTCCCTAGACATGCCAAAACGAGGCCCGGTGCGATTGCGATCAGGCTGTGCACATGAATCACGGGCAATGCACCCAATAAAATCGCGGAAGACAGGAAACGCCTCTTGGCTGACCGAGGCCGAGCCTTAAGCAAATCAAAGCCCCTTAAAAACAAAAACAGAGCCCAACTTGAGACCGTCATTCCAAGCAAGCCCGCGCGTTGAGGCACGAGGATAGCGACCAAGACATTGCCAGCCAACCACGAATAACCCTCGATGCGCGTGTAATCTTTCGGGGGATAGGCGATCAAATCCCAACTGAAACTCTGTGATGCATGCCTGACAAAATCAAAAAAACCCAGCCCAGACGAGAGAAGAAAGATCGAAATCGCAAGAAAGGCCTGCCAGCCCGAATTCAAAAGCCTTCGGCACAAGAAATAGAATCCGCACAAACATCCGATCGCGTAAAGGATCGAACTCAACTTCATCGCGCTGGGCAAATCAAGGCCCAACCGCATCAACAGCCCCGGAATCAGGTTCGTGACGAAGGGATAGGTGAATTTCCCCCCTGCATACATCGGATGGTAGGCGAACCACTGACTGGGCTCTTTGAGAGCAAAGATATTCGCCATGCCAATGTGAAGCGCCCAATCTGACCAGACGTTTTCATGGCCCACGTACAACCCATCGTCCTTAAACCCAATGATCCGTGCAAAAAGCAAAACAAGATACGCTCCCCAACTGCAGAGTAAGAGGAAAAGCGGCGCATGTTCTTGCTTGAGGATTCGTTTTAAGCTGAACATAATAGGTTACGTGTTCAAGTCTAACATAAGCTCTAAAGATTGGATGTGGTTCTATCTTATCCTCACTCTCGCGCTAGGGTTGAAACTCTTTCGACTGGGCGAGCCTAAAGCCTATGTCTTCGATGAGGTTTATCACGGATTCACTGCGCAAGAGCTCGTGAAAGGCAACGTGTCGACCTATGACCCTTGGGCTAAACCTCCGGAAGGGATGGCCTATGAATGGACGCATCCTCCTCTCGGCAAAATCTTGATGTCTGCTGCGATAAAGCTTACCGGTGATGGTTTTTTTGGGATGCGACTCAGCTCGGCGATCTTCGGGACCCTCGTCATCGCGCTCACTTTTTTGATCGGGATAGAACTCCTGGGCTCAACCAGAGCGGCCCTCATCTCAATTTTTCTCTTGAGCATCGAAGGACTTGCCTTCGTGCAATCAAGGGTCGCGATGATTGACTCGCATTTTCTCGCGTTTGGCTTGCTTGGTTTGCTCTTCTACATCAAATGGAGAAAAGACAGGGAGAGGAAACTCTTCTTATCTTTGGCAGCGCTAGCCTTAGGCCTAGCGCTAGCCACCAAATGGAGCGCCATTTACCTCTTCGGCCTGCTCGGAGCCGACATTGTCTTGTTATGGTTCAATGCGCCGAGACGCCCCAAAGTTCGCACCGTTCTAAGCTGGTGGCTGGTTTTGTTCGGCATCCCGCCAATCATTTACCTGATTTCCTATTCACAATTTTTTTCATTTGGGTACAACTGGGCTCAGTTCGTTGAACTGCAACGGCAAATGTGGTGGTACCACACGAACCTCGACAAGACCCACAGTTACCAATCGGTGCCATGGCAATGGGTTTTGAACCTCAGACCCGTTTGGATGTACGTCAATCGCCCCAGCGAAAGCCAGACCGCCAATATTTATAACCTCGGGAATCCCGTCATTTTTTATTTTGGTCTCTATGCCATTTATCGATTGGCCAAGGATTTCAGGGCAACATGGAAATGGGAATACGGATTCATGCTGGGTGCGTATTTCATCTTATGGTTGCCTTGGGTGTTCTCGCCTCGAATCATGTTTTTGTACCACTATTTGCCTGCGGTGCCTTGGTTGTGTTTGGCGTCGGGCTGGGTACTTGAAAAATGGAGCCTTGATGCCGAGCTTTCTCGAAGGAAAAAATTTCGCGTGACGATCGGGCTGGCGGCGCTATGGTTCGCAGTTTTTTATCCGCATTTGACCGCCCTACCTGTTCCGGTAAAGTTCGCGGATTCGGTCTATTTTTTTCTTTCAAGCTGGAGATAGCTGCTGTTGTCCGAAGCCCTGTTGTTTTGAGCGTATTTGGTATTTACGAACCACTTCCAGCAAGGGATCCAGTCCGATGGGTTTCTTTATGAAATCATCGGCTCCAGCGTTACGAGTGGCTTCGATATTGTTCCGGGTGGCAGAAAAGACAACGACCGGAACGCCCGCAAGAATCGAATGGTCTTTTCGCGCTGCCAAGAACTCCCAACCGTCCATGATGGGCATGGTGAGATCGAGTAAAATCATGAACGGGTATGGACCCTCGATCGCGAGCTCAAGGCCTTCTTTTCCGTTAGCCGCAGCTAATACAGAATATCCTTCAAGCTCAAGAATTTCTTGTAAAGAAGACCTAATGTCTTGTTCATCTTCTATGATCAGAATTCTGTCATTATCCGCCATGCTTATGACCTCCGGTTTGGGCCCAAGATTCATAGAGACTTAGCTGAATTCTTTTCCGATTTCTAGACACATCGCGAAATATGATGAGACCGCTTATACTCAATCACTGCGGGCTCGCGAAATAAGGGCTCTGGCGTATAATCATTAGAAATGAAACTTTTATCCACATTCATGGCCTCCGGACTGTTTTTGTCACAATTGTTGTTTGCTCAAACCCCTGCCGAACTTGCTGAAACGGTAAAACAGCTAAAGAAAGACGTGGCCGAGCTTCGGCAAGAAGTACAAGCCTTGAAAGCCCAACGAATGAGTCCCGCCGCCGGCTTGAAGACTGAAGATTTGAACCATCGAACGTTTGACGGCGCGCAAAACCGACAAGGCTTCGGTCAAGGTCAGATGAGTTCGGAACAGCGAGAAGAGATGATGAAGAAAATGGAATCGCTCAAAAAGCTCTTGGACGAACGCGACGAAGCGCTGAAATCGATCGAGTAATTTCGTGTTGAACCTCATTTTCTCATTGGTTTTCATTTTATCGGCGATCCATGGCGACTCGAATGCAAAGCCCAAAAGCATCGCCGAATCATTTCCCCCGGGTTCGGGTTCGAAATTCCTGCTTTCGATGGCAGATGGAACCTCGGCCAACCTTATCATTTCAATCGCCTCGTCTTCGTCATCACGCGTCGCCGTTGAATATTATTTCTCGTCAACCGATGCCCCGATAGAACTCTGGCAGCAATTCATCATCGAGGGGGCTGGGACGGCGCGCCTCCGAGTGGCCGAAGGGTATATTTACGCCAAAGAACTGAAGCACCCTGAACGCATTCCCAAAGATCACCTGACGGGAATCGACGAGACTGAGATCAATGAATTCTTATTCAGCACATCGATTCAATCGGCTGAGTTTAGAGTCGGCGAAGACGTCGTGCAAGTGCCCGCGGGGCAAGTCAGCGCGAAGAGATTCAAGAAACAGAGAGAGGGAGCGACCCTCGAGTATTGGATCAGTGAGCAGGCAAGCCCGCTTGGCCTGGTGAAGCTCGTTTCAAAAGGGCCGAAGCCGGAACAGAATTATACGATTGTGCTTGGCTCGCTGGTAAAAAACGTAAAACCCAAGATCGATCCCTCTGCGGCCGAACCCCTCTCTGCAACTGGAAGAGGATTCCTTGCTCCTTTGAAAAAGCGTTAATTCTTCGTGAAGACATCGTGAAGCCGCCGGGCATGTCAATTGCTTGGTTCAAACGAGAAGGGGGTATATATGCTTCGAGCGGCTATATTCTTTTTTATACTAGGATTGGTTGCGATGTTTCTCGGCATCAACAACATCGCAGGAGTTTCAATTGAACTCGGAAAGCTTCTCCTATTCGTATTCTTGGGACTCGCGGTGGTATCCATTGTCGTCTCTTTGGTCACAGGAAGAAGAAGCGGTCCACCGGTTTAAGATGGACGCGCCTCAAAAATCCCCACCGATCGCCCTCGCGTCCGGGGTTTTTGAGGCGCGAAATCCAGTCCTTCACATTTTTACAACGCCCTAAACTCGTTGACAAAAATGGATGCGGTTCTAAACCCTAATTCATGCACGATGATTTCGATCAGCTCTTACCGCTCTTGGAAACCGAATGGTTGGTTGCCGATCGCCAAGGCTTGTTTGCGATGGGCACGGCGTCAGGAACCCGTACCCGCAAGTACCATTCTTTTCTTTCAAGCATCGCCGGACGGTTGGAAACCAACTTCCTGGCCCACCTTGATTTGATTTGCAATGATCAGGGGCTTTGGACCCACGCCTATTCGTCTGAAAATCATTTTGTTCACCACCCGGAAGGTTACAAGCATCTTACAGGATTCAAAGCCGAGCCCTTCCCCGAATGGAGTTGGTCGCTTGAGGATGGCAAACTCTCAGCACTGCTGACTCCCCAAGACTCGGGCGGCTTTGAGCTGGCTCTGCTTTGGCGAGGCAAAAGGCCAGCGAATATCCTCGTTCGTCCGCTCTGGGCCATGCGCGCTCTGCACGAGCTTGGGAGCAAGCACGCCGAGCTTTATAAACGCCCTTCGGGTTATGAGTTTAGAACTCCAGAGACTGGCGCTTCTGTTTGGATCCACTGCTCTGATTCGCGGCTTGAATGGATCGAAAATGAAACGTGGTACCGCGGCTTCTTTTATCAGGAAGAGAAAGAACGCGGTTATGACGCGACAGAAGATCTTTTTTGCAAAGGCCACTTCGCCCTGAACTTGCCTGACGAAAAACAAGTTTCCTTTCGTTTCGACCTCAAACCCGATGCAGCTCCGTTGAAATCACCAAGCCCAAGGACGAAAGAGAAAGACGCCCTGCAAAGTTACGTCTTGAACAATCCTCCAGGCCTCGTCGCTGGTTTCCCATGGTTCGGTGAATGGGGCAGAGATACTTTCATCGCGTTGCCGGGCATTGCTGCCGGGCTCATGGAAAAAACCTCAAGCTCGAAAGAAGCGCGCGGCGTGGCCGAGTGGACCTTTGGGGTTCTTGAGAGATGGGGCAACTGGATCTTGACCCACCACATGCTCCCAAATCTGATTTCCAAAAATGGGCCTCAATGGAACTCAGCCGACGCCACCCTTTGGTGGATCCACTCGCTCTCGTCTCTCTGGGTTTTTGGAAGGACGGACAATAAATTCAAACTATTCAATCAGATCAAAGACAGGTTCGTCGGGCTTCTTTCGTCTGCGATTGAGGCGATCGCAAATGGCAGGCATCGGCATTTGAAAGTGAATCCCGCAGGCCTCGTCGAAGTGTTGACGCCCCACTCTACTTGGATGGACGCGCAAGTCGATGAGTGCGCGGTCACGCCGAGAACGGGGTTGCTGCCTGAAATCAACGCACTCTGGGTGCAAGCCGCGGCGCTCGAAGCAATTTGGCTTGGACGGCCGCTGGCGAGATGGATCCCGAAGGCCGCCTTGGAGATGCCTCAAGAAAGCAACCGACCCAATATCGTCTTCCTGCACAGCATACCGTTTGCACCTTCCTTGTTGATCCACGATAGGAAAAGTATGGAACGCGATGCTTCACTTCTGCGAAACGCATTCTGGACTCCGGTGGGCCTGCGAACATTGGCCCCGGGCTCGCCGGATTATATCGCCATTTATGAAGGACCTCATTCAAAACGCGATCGATGTTACCATCAAGGCCCCGCATGGGGTTGGTTGAAGGGGCACTTCGACATGGCGGACGAGCGATTTGATCGTTTTGAAATAGTTGAAAGCCAATCTCGAAGAAACACCTCTAAAAACGATTCGCAGCGGCGGCTTTCTACGATTGAAGGACATGTAGCGGAGCTCTATGACGCCGAGCCTCCATGGCGCCCGCGTGGCGCTCCGGCTCAGGCGTGGAGCCTTGCATGCGCCGAAGAAGCCAGGCTGCGTGTTCAATACAAATTTGACCAACACCTGTCGCAACTTCTTCAGGAGATCCCATGAGCGCAAGCGTAAGCGTGTCTTTCAAGAAACCCGTGCAAGTCTTAATGCTAGGATGGGAATACCCTCCGCGATTCGCCGGCGGGCTTGGCAAAGCGTGCTCGGGCCTTTCACAAGCGATGGCATCGCTCGGTTGCCAGATCACCTTCGTGCTGCCCACTTTCCCGAAACGCATCGTTGAATCGCACCTTCGCGTCGTGGGGGCGCGAGAGCTCTTAGTGGAATCAGGCTGGCCCAAGGAATTGCAGATCCACTCGCATGTGCAACGCGAGGCCGTGCAAAGCCCGGGCAACATCGTTCGGATCGAGACTGAAGCGAAACTTTTTCCTTACGGAAAACATCCTACCGGGGAACTCCCCCCGAGCGTGTTGCGAATGCTGGGAGAAACATTTGAGCGCGTCACGAAAAAACTTGGCGTAGAACGCCAGACGTTTCAAAAAGAGTGGGCCTCAACTGAGCCGGAACCTTACGTTCCCCCGCTCCCCAATCCAAGGAAAGAAGAGAAAGAAGAGATTTACGGCAGCAATATGTGGGAGGAAATCGAGCGCTATTGCTTCGCGGTCAGGCAGCTTGGCAAATCGCATGAGGTTGACGTTGTGCACGCCCACGACTGGATGAGCTTTCCGGCCGCGCTCGAATACAAACGCATGAATCCGCGCGCGCCTGTCTTCATGCATGTTCACGCGACCGAATACGACAGGTCAGGTGAAAACGTGAATACCGACGTCTTTCGCGTAGAACGAGAAGGCTTTAGAGCCGCGACCCACATCTTCGCCGTCAGCAGGTACACCGCCGGGATCATAGAAAAGCTCTACGGAATCCCGCGAGAGAAGATAACCGTGGTCTACAACGCCCCCGATGAAGGCGCGAAACAGATGATCAGTAGTCCTAAAGCGCAGCGCAGCCCGCATGTCGTGTTCTTAGGAAGGCTCACCTTTCAGAAAGGCCCCGACCATTTCCTGGAAGCCGCGAAAATGGTGATCGATGCGGCTCCGAAGCGCCTGGGCAAAGTGCAATTCATTTTCTGCGGAACAGGCGACATGCTCGATAAATTACGCTCGCAAGCCTTCCGCCTGGGAATCGAGGACCGGGTGCATTTCGCCGGATTCGTCGAGCCGCGCCACGTCGACCAGATCTTGATGAAATCACGGGTCCTTGTGATGCCAAGCGTTTCAGAACCCTTTGGCCTCGTAGCGCTTGAGGCCATCCACTGCGGCATTCCCGTGATCTTGTCGAAGCAGTCGGGCGTAAGAGAGGTGTTGCACCGCGCGCTCCAGGTTGATTTTTGGGATCATGAAAAACTCGCCGATCAGATCCTTGCAGCCCTGCGGCTCAAAGAACTTTCCCGGCAACTCGTAGACGAGGGCATGGAGCAAATACGCGCGCTAAGCTGGGAGAAATCAGCTCACACTGTCATCAACTCATACCGGAGATACCTATGACCAATCTTTGCTTCTACTTTCAGGTTCATCAACCATGGCGCCTGAGACATTACCGTTACGTGGAAGTGGGTCACAACCATGACTATTTCGATCATGACAAGAACGCCCAGGTCATGCGCAAAGTCGCCGACAAATGCTACCTCCCCATGAACAACCTCTTGCTCGACTTGATCTCTGACCTCGATGGGAGCTTCAAAGCGAGTTTCTCGATCTCTGGCGTGTTCTTGCAGCAAGCGGAAGAATACGCCCCTGAGGTCATTCATTCCTTCAAGCGCCTCATCGAAACGGGATGCGTCGAGGTCTTGTCAGAAACATCGCACCATAGCCTGACCTCGCTCTTCAGCCCCGAAGAGTTTGTTGAACAAGTGAACATCCATCGCGAGTTGTGCTCGCGCCTGCTCAAGACCCCCGGAAAGACTTTTCGCAACACCGAATTGATCACGAGCAATGCGATCGCAAGCGAAGTGGCGAAGATGGGCTATAGAGCGATGTTGATGGAGGGAGCCGATCGCGTCCTAGGGTGGCGCAGCCCCTTGTTTGGTTATCACTTGAAAAACAGCCCGAATCTCTTGATGCTTTTGAAAAACTATCGTTTGAGCGATGACATCGCTTTTCGGTTTTCTGACCGGGGATGGGCGGAGTGGCCGCTGACCTCTGAGAAGTTCACGCACTGGCTCAAGATGATCGAGCTTGAAAACCCAGTCTCAGCCAAGGGACAGGATCCGTTCGTGGGGCTTTTCATGGATTACGAGACTTTTGGCGAGCACCAGTGGAAAAGCACGGGCATCTTTGACTTCATGCGCGCCCTCCCTTTGCGCCTTTTGGATACCGGTTCCGTTCGTTTCGTGACTCCATCGGAAGCCGCTGAAACCATGCAACCTAGCGCTGAGCTGGATGTGCATTCCCCTGTTTCTTGGGCAGACATAGAGAGAGACCTGTCGGCATGGGTTGGAAACCCGATCCAAGACTCTGCAATCCGAGCCATTTACCGCCTGGAAGGGGCCGTCAAAAAAACGAAAGACGCATCACTGATTGAAACCTGGCGCAGGCTCACCACAAGCGACCACTTCTACTACATGTGCACGAAATACTTCGCCGATGGGGACGTGCACAAGTACTTCAATCCTTATGAAAGCCCTTATGACGCTCATATTTATTTTATGAACACGGTCGCCGACCTTGAACAACGCCTAGGCCTCGCCCCTGTGGAAGATGAAGAAAGGATACCGGCGTAAGCTATGAGTTGGGAGACGCGCCCACCCGGGGAAGTTCTTTTAGGAAATGGCAGGCTTCTAACCGTGCTTGACGGCTTCGGTGAGATTGACCAACTCTTTTCACCTCACATCGATGCGTTACAGGGCCGCTTGAGCAGTTTTCGCACTCATGTCTTGATTCCCCATCCTTCCGGCTCTTCACCTGAGATGATCGTGGTGGGTCCGGACGCTTTCGACATCAGGTTGCACCTGATGAACGGCGGGCAGATCTTAAAAACAGAGTATCACCATAAAAGCAGGCCGCTCAAATTGATCCGCACTCTGGCGATCCATCCGGTAGATGCGTGCCTGCTTGATTCGTGGCAAGTGCTTGGCGAGAGCGCGGGCCTGATCCACTCTTCAGTGCCTTGGATGGGAACCGCGACCGCTGGTCACTGCTCGCTCTACCATCCCATCTTCAATGGCCTGGTTCATCACCGAGGCAGGCGCTGGCTTGCCATTGTCGGGCGCAAGACGGCCCACTGGGTTCGCGTGGGGCATCTTCCTGAGAGCGATCGACGCCGGATGTGGGATGGGGAGAAAGTCTGGGTTCCGGTCGGGGCAGGCGACCTGCACGGCTATCCGGGGCAACCTGTCGTGATGGGTTGGGACCACGTGGTTCAAGGCCCCGCGACTTTCGGGGCACTCGCCATGCCGCCCGTGAATGCCGGTGAGTGCATTGATTTCTTCATCGTCGGCGCTGAAAGCGAAGCAAGCTTGCACACGCTTCTGCAACGAACGCGCTTGATCGAAACTCCTCGTTTCGTGAACATGGTTGAGCGCTTTTCGATGCGCAACCTCGATCCTGCGATGCCACTCTTGTCTAAGATCCAAAACCCCCACGTGCAATCGCTTGCACAGAGATCAATTGAAGTCTTGCTCGCATTGCAAGACGGAGAAACGGGCGCACTCATCGCCGCGGCCGAAGCAGATCCCCATTCTCGCGTGTCAGGCGGCTACGGTTACAGCTGGCCTCGCGACGGCGCTTATCTCGCAAGCGCGCTTGGAGCCTATGGTTACCGTGACAGGGTTGAAAAGTATTTCGAGTTCTTGAAAAACACCCAAGACCTTTCGACAGGCGCATGGTTTCAGCGCTATCTTGCCACGGGACATGCCGGTCCCAGTTGGGGCCGAATCCAAATCGACGAACCCGCCACCGTGATTGGCGCAGCTTGGATGCATTATCGAAACACCCAAGATCTTTATTGGCTCGAACGGATCTGGCCTACGATCAAGCTTGGTTTGAATTTCTTGGAAGAGTTTCATGGTGAAAAATATCCGATGGGCCAAGACTCGCATGACCTTTGGGAAGAACGCATGGGTGTCCACGCTTACAGCTTGGCGGCGGTGATCGCGGCATTCATGGCCGGAGCCTACATGGCCGGAGAACTCGCCAACCGTTCGTTGCAACAACATTATCATTCGATCGCGACGAGGCTCAATCGGTTGTTGCGCGAGAACTTCGTCGTCGATGGCGGTCCGATACGGCGTTCCTGGGTCGCCGATGGCCGCGGGGGCCATTGGTGGGATGAAACCCCCGACGTTTCAATGCTTGGCTTGATCGCTCCTTTCGGGGTGCTTCACCGACGCGATCCGGTCGCAGGAAGAATCTTGAACCTCGTGCACGAAAGACTTTGGGCGCCATCCGTTGGCGGGATCTACCGTTACATCGGCGACACCTATCGCGGAGGCAATCCGTGGATTCTCACCACGCTTTGGCTCGCGATCGTGGATCTGAGCCTTGGCAGGCTGGATCAAGCCCGCGAGTCGTTTCAATGGGCGATGTCAAAGACGACGCCGCTTGGGATGTTCGCTGAACAAGTGCACAAAGAAACGGGCCGCCCGTTTTGGGTGATTCCTTTGGGTTGGTCGCACGCGATGTACCTTCTGTTCGTGCGCGACGTGATCCGAAGGGGAGTGGGGAAAGAAATCTGGGGATAGCTCGCGGCTATAGGAGTAGGATTCGTTTACGGTTAACAATTGACCGTCAACTGCGACTTTTGATCGATCGCCGCATTGAGGGGAAACACCAGGGTGAAAGCCGATCCTTTTCCCTGTTTCGAGACGAGGCTGATCTGGCCTCCCAATGCCTTGACCAAAGCTTTCACCAACGGCAGCCCCAACCCCAAACCTTGGTACTGTTTTTGATAAACAGAAATCATTTGTTGGAACGGTTCAAAAAGCCTGCTTTCAAGTTCCCGAGAAATCCCGGGTCCTGTATCTTCAATAGTCACGGCAACGGAACCTTCCCCTCGCCGATCCACACGAACCTCAACGCTTCCCTTCTCGGTGAATTTGATCGCGTTGCCAATCAACTGCACCAGAACCATCTTGAGCAACCTCGGATCGGTGTTCACTTCGGGCAAGCCTTCACCAATCTCAACTCGAAGTTCGAGCCCCTTGAGGCTCGCCTTTTGTTTCATTTGAGAACCCGTGGACGTCACCAACTCAGAAAGATTAGTAATGGTGAGATTCACTTCCGAATCCCCGCTTTCAACCTTCACGTATTCAAAGATTGAACTCACCAACTCGACCATTCTATCTGACGCGCTGATCATCATGCGCAGAAGCTTTTCTAGGGTTTGATCGGAAGAGACCGCCAAATGACGCCCAAGAAGATGGATCGACGTCGTCAAAGCCGTGAGAGGCGTTCGCAATTCATGCGAAACAAGATCCAAGAACAGCCCCCTTGTCTGATTGATCTTCCGGATCTCGCCGCCCGACGTTTTAATGAAAGACTCAACCGTTTCGAGTTCGCGCGCCTTCGACAGCAGTTTTTGGGTCAATGCTTCGATGCTTTGGGTCTTCTCTTGCACCTGTTCTCTGAGATCTTGCTTTACTTTCCGCTCAATCGCTAAATTGCTTACGCGGGTGCGCAATTCGCCGGGAAGGAACGGTTTCACGAGGCAGTCTTGAGCCCCTTCGCTCAAAAGCCTTATTCGAAGCTCATCATCAACTTTGGCGGTGAGCAAAAGAATCGAGACATCGCTCAACTCCTGGTAGTCTTTCCTGATGATCTTTAGCATCTGCTCACCGCTCATCCCCGGCATCATCAAATCGGTCACGATGACGTCGGGTTTGAACTCCCTGGCTTTCCGCAAACCTTCCTGGCCGTTGGTGGCAAGAAGAACTTGGAACTCACGACCCAAGATCTCGGCGATAAACTCGCGCATATCGGCATGGTCTTCCACCACCAGGACTCGCGGCCTGTGCGAATCAGCAGCTAGATGATGCTCAATACCCTGCGACAAGGTTCTTTGGAGCCCGTTCGAGCGACAATCAAATAAATCTCGCAACGAGAGGTCCGCCTCAACTGGCTTCCCTTGAAGCTCACCAATGGGTATTTGCACGATAAAGCTTGCCCCTCCCCCTGGGGTGTCTTCGATTCGAACCGTGCCCTCATGCAATTCCACAAACTCCTTCACGATCGACAATCCGAGGCCAGTGCCCTCAAAGCGCCGCGCGTCTCCCGAATCTATTTGCTTGAAGCGCTCAAACACCCACTGACGCGCCTTTTGATCGATGCCAGGCCCCGTATCGGAAACCTTGATCTCGAAGCTGTCTTCCCGCCTCTTTGAGAGCGAGATCCCTATCCTCGAATGATCGGGAGAGAATTTAAAGGCATTCGAAAGCAAGTTCAACAAAATGCGCTGCAACTTCTGAGGATCAACCGCCGCCTGCAGACCCCGAGGAACATCGACTGAAAATATTATGCTTCTTTCTTTCGCCTGAATTTCAAAAAGCGAGGCTGTAACGCTTACAATTTTACCGACATCGACAATCAAGCGCTCAATCTGCATCTTCCCCGACTCAAGCTTTGCGACATCGAGCAGGTCATTCACATGTTCAAGAAGAACCCTGGCATTGCGTTCAATGACCGTAACCTTTCCCTGTAGAGGTTCCTGCAGTTCTCGGCCTTTCTGGAGGACTGAATCCGCTATACCTAAAATCAGCGTGAGAGGAGTTCGAAGTTCATGGCTCACATTGGCGAAGAACTGCGATTTCAAGCGATCAAATTCCTTAAGTTTTTCATGAGCATTGTTCAATTCGCTCTTGGCCCGTTCAGTCTCGATCAATTGAAGAAAGGATTGCCTCTTTAGCGACTCTCGAAGATTTGAGTCCAAAAACGCCACCAAACAAACGATCAGACAGACAAAGCCAAAGCGCACAAGCGCTTCCTGGTCCTTGATCTCGAAACCATCCAATCCCAAAGAAATCCCAAGATACAGTGTGAGCATCAAAGCCAAGTGACCGAGCACCTTCCAAGAACCATAAGGCAGCACCGTAGCGCCCGTGGCCATGAATAGAACGATCTCAATCGACTGCAGGCTGGTGTAACCGCCGTGAAGGGAGTTATTGAGAGCGATGCCTATGCTTCCCAAGGCTGAAAAAAACCAAAGCACCGTTGAGGCTTCGATCTTGAACCAACCTCGAAAATAGCCCGTGAACAAGATCATGCAAGGAACCATGACCAGCCAGCGGGAGAGAAGGTAGAAATACCAATCAGATCTATTTGTAAGCAGGTCTAAGATCACCGTCGCAGGATAACCGAGGTACACAAAAAAAATGGGTGGCCTTCGAACGATGAATTTTTCGCTTTCCTTGATCTGTTCTTGATATCGTTTTTCGAGCTCTGGCGCCCACTTTGAGGCTTTCATTTATAAAGCCTCATTACAATGAACGAAGTAAGAAAGAAACCCCTTGCGGGGGATCGGCTATTTTCTTTATAGTGCGCATTTCATATGAATAAGACCGGTCAAAAACAAACAGGCGTCGATGCGAGGTCGCTGAAACAAGCGGCCCACGATCTAGGTTCGCCTGTCGCCGCGCTCAAGATGCTTTGCAAAAACGCGCGCGCCCTGACCGATGAAG
Organism: Bdellovibrionota bacterium; assembly: GCA_040754655.1. Lineage (GTDB taxonomy): Bacteria > Bdellovibrionota > UBA1018 > UBA1018 > UBA923 > JBFMCE01. The sequence goes on from JBFMCE010000002.1 coordinate 67,659, forward strand.
AAAGGCAGATTCTCCAGGGTTCAATTGAAAGAATTGAGATCGTGGCGAGGAAACTGAGCGAATATGCGAAAAACAAATAAATTGATTCTTTTTTTCCTGGCTCTCCTCCTTCTTGGCCAGTCCCTGGCTGCTTCAGAAGAAGGTCTGGGTGGGAATGCCGCTACCGATACTGAAGCAAGCACGCTGCTGAATGGTTCGATCGAGCACATTACTGAGGCCCTTCTGGGACGAAGGTATGTAGGGGGCCCCTTGGGCGAAGGTTCTTCGGGCCTTCACGACAACGACCCACGGTACAGGTTGGACCAATTTGATTGCACCACCTTTGTTGAGACCGTTCTTGCGCTCTCGCTTTCAAAGAGCCTTGAACAGTTCACGGTCAATATGGATCGTATTCGCTATAAAAATGGGGATGTCAGTTTCTTGAGCCGCAATCACTTTCCTAGCCTTGACTGGATTCCGAACAACTCATGGCTGCTTGAAGACATCACCCCGAACTTTCTCGCCGAGACTGAAGTAAGGCTCGCCAGAGCCGTGATCGACAAGGCGGCCTGGGTATTAAGCCTGACTTCAAAAGAGATCACGCGCCCTGATTTGAATGATGAGCAAAAACAAGCGCTCGCCAAGCAACTACACGCCGAGGCAAAAAACTTTTCACCTCAAACTATCTCGATCGCTTATTTGCCTGTTGAAGCTCTTGAGCAAAACCCCGCGGTACTGTCAAAAATCCCGTCAGGTTCAATCTTCAACATTGTTCGAGAAAACTACAAGCCCGGCGCCACGGCAATGAATGTTTCGCACCAAGGATTTGTGATTCAACAACGCGGGGTCACCCTTATTCGTCATGCATCTGTCGGCACCGCTGTGAAAGACGATGTTTTATTGCCCTATTTGGTCGAGCAGAAAAAGAAAAAACCAAGCGTCGTGGGAATCAACTTGCTCTTTGTCAGCGAAAAATCCAGATCAGGCCCACTGCGCACGACCAAAGCCCCATAAGCGTTCGAGTCCCTCTGCCTAACGCGTTTTCTGCGAGATTCTTTGTTCCTAAAATCCCGCCCAAAACTCCGGCATAGAGAACGGTGGAGGTAAGAATTCCCGCGCCAAAAGCCAAGGCATATCCCGCCACCGCGACAAGGCCCGAAGAGAATACCACCAACGAAGCGCCCGCGAAGGCCGCAGTTCCGGCGACCCCGTGCAGAATTCCCATCCAAAAAGGCCCTTGGTGTTTAAATCCCTCCAACCTTTGGCTTCCCATCGCCTTAATCAGAGTCAAACCACCAACCCCAACAAGTGCGATCCCAACCAGCCTTTCCATCCAATGAGCAAATGAGTCTGAAAGAACAAGTTTAAATGAAAACAAGATCAAGCAAAACACAAGCAGGCTCAGGCCATGTCCGAGCGCCCACTTTGCTCCGTAGAGCGCGGCATCGCGGGGCCTGGGCCCAGTCGCTACGAAAGCGCTGACCGCCGCCAAATGATCAACCTCAAAAGCATGAACGATGCCTAAACCAAAACTCGACATCAAGAGGAATGTTGTTTCAAAAGTCTCCACAGCCGCTGATCCTCCAATTTCACCATGAGGGTTTTATTGCCAGTGTAGGTCACTAAAAACTTCTCGCCCTTGCCTCCAGGCACCCTCTTCACGTTCTTCCGGAAGGTGTAATCCACCTCGACTTTATTGCCAACCGAAACTCCCGAATAGTGCGCAACAAGGGTCGCCGCGTCGAGCATCGTTTCAAGAGAGGCTGATTTTTCGCGCGGAAGCTGAATCACGGCGTGCGCGCCAGGCTTGCCCTTGAGGTGCATCCACAAATCGTTGCCTCTGGCCAATCGAATCACCAGTTCTTCGTTCTCAGCATGATTGCGTCCTATCCATATCGAAAGGCCTTCCTGCGACTTGAATTCGCGTAGCCCAGAGCTCTTCCACTTCTGATCGGTCTTTTTTTCTTTCTTGGGCTTTCCGCCGTCTTCCAACGGCTGGGTTGAAAGTGTTTTCAGGCCGGTGGCTTCAAGAAGTTTCCTAAGACGCGCGTGGGTCGCTCTGAACCCCTCTCCTTCCAAGGCCTCGAACTGGCGTATTTTAGCGATGGCCGAGGTAGCAGACTTGAGTTCTTCCTCGACCGCATCAAATCGCGCACTCACCTCGCGCCGCGTGCGTTCCAGCTTTTTATAACGGCTGAAAATCTTCGCGGCGTTCTGCGAAAGCGTCAGTCCCGGATCAAGCTCTATTCCTAACAACGAATAAGTTTTGTAGTCACCCGGGTACTCATGAAGCACGGCCTTCAAGCCCTCGCCCTGAGATTTGTATAAATTTGCCTTCTCGCTTTCTTTCAAGGCTCCGCTCATTTGATTCCTGATCTTGGCCAAATGAGAAATCCTGCTTTGCAATTGAGCGCCCGCGCGTTGCAATTCAAGCTTGAGCGAGGCTTGTTCACGCAGCGTAAAGTAGCGCTGGTACGCGCCTGCAAACCATCCTTCATTGCGAGGGGTTGCTGAGTCAAATTCTCTGACGCCTCCCGTGAACACTCCTCCGCCTGGCGGACGAAAACCTTGGACTGCCTTTTGCGTTCGCCACGAATAATCGACCTCCCCCGCACGCAAGCTCCAGTTCGGACGCGCCGGAAAAAGCTCGAGGCACAGCGAAAGATCGTTTGAAAACGCAAGCTCAACCACTCGATCTTTGTCACGGGCCCTTACATTCAGAAGCTCTTGCCCTTTTAAAAAGGGATTCCAATCTTGCGCTCCGCCAAAAGCTCGCGCCCAGGTTTGCTTCGAAGGCCGCCAAAAAGACGATGGCCCTAGCAACACCGCAGTCCATGGCGCTTTCAGCGAAAAACAGAGAGTCAGCTTCTCAGAAAGCCTGATGCCGATGTTAAGGTCAGCCAATTGCACATCCAACGGGAATTCGACCATCTCCACGGCCAAAACCTGTCGAGGCAACTTTTCTTTGATAAGTTCGACCGCTTTCGCGATTTCTAGATAATTGAAACTCATATGCTATATGATGTGAGCAAACCCTATGCTTTTAGCTTCGAAATCTCTTGAGAAAGCGCTTGAGTGGTCACTCATACGCGAGGCCTTGGCTTCGCGCACCCGTAGTCCTCTGGGCAACCAGCTTGCCTTCCGCCACCAGCCGTTTTCTATACCAACTCAGAGCACGCGTCTCCGGGAAAGAGTGGCCGAAGGCAAGATTCTCATCTCAAAGTCACCCGTGCACGGCTATGTGGCAGATGTAATCGACATCCGCGAGGTGCTTGAGCGCGCTTCAAGGGACGGTGTGCTCGAACCCGGCGAACTCTGGGCATGCGGACACTTCATGTCGACCGTAGGGCTCGTGGGTTCAGAACTTCGCCAAAGAAAAACCGAAGCGCCCCTCTGGTCTCAAGAGTTCTCTACCGCACCTGATACGCCGGCGTTGTGCGAACAGATCGCCAGATCAGTGTCGTCGGATGGCGCCATTCTTGACACCGCATCAACGCTGCTCGCCAGGTTAAGGCAAGAGCGGCTCGCCAGAAGATCTGAATTTGAAAGACTGCTTGAGCACCGCTTAAAGGATTGGAATTCAAAAGGCCTTTTGCAAGACAGTTTTTATGACGTTGTCGACGGGCGCTACGTCGTGCCAGTGAAGGCTGAGCAACAATCCAAGCTTGACGGCATTTTGTTCGGGAAGAGCAATACCGGACAAAGCGTTTTTATTGAACCCGTTGAACTTACCGGCCCCAACAACGCACTCAAAGAGATCGATCTGTCGATAAGGTCTGAGGAATACCGAATCTTGAAAAGCCTGAGTCAACAGGTTGCGACGGTGGCGGATATTTATGATCCCTGGATCGAGGTCATTGCGGAACTTGATCTTGCGCTGGCTGCTGCGCGGCTGGCGGTAGATTGGGACCTGAGCGAGCCTCAGGTCGCTGATGGAGACCTTGAGCTTCGCAACCTTTTTCACCCGGGCCTTAAAGTTCAGCGCATAGAACCAGTGTTGAACACCGTGCGAATTTCTAAAGGGGGTCGAGCTCTTTTGATCTCAGGGCCAAATACGGGTGGCAAAACGGTATTGCTAAAGGCCGTCGCACTGGCATGCAGCATGGCGCGCGCTGGGCTTTTCATTCCGGCCGAGAAAGGCTCAAAAGTTCCGCATTACAAAGATGCGATCGCTCTTATTGGCGATGAACAAAACCTCGCTGCAGGGCTTTCAAGCTTTTCAGCGCAGATCAAAGACTTGCAAACGATCACAAAAGAGCCAGGGCTTTCACCGGCGCTCATCGTGGTGGATGAGATTCTTTCTAGCACTGATCCTGAAGAAGCTTCCGCGTTGGCGCAGGCGTTCATTGAGGAATTCACTGAAAGCGGCCATCACGTTTTGGTCACGAGCCATTTCAGCGAACTTTCGCTCAGGTGCACCCAAAACCCTAAGATCACGGTCGCGGCGATGGAGTTTGAGGGAGGAAGACCTACGTATCGCCTGCTTGAAAATCAAATGGGATCAAGCCATGCCCTTGAGATCGCGTCTTCCTTAGGCGTGCCCAAGCGCATCTTGGAACGCGCGCGAAGCTTTGTTTCAACCGCCAAGCAAGATTACGAGAAGGCGGTGAGCGAAGCGAGAGAACGCGGCCGCGAGCTTGAAACGCAATACCGTGAAGCTCATTTGGCTCTTGGTCGCGAAAAAGAAGATTTAAAGCGGGAATTCAAAGAAAAATTAGACGCTTTTGTCGCGGCAGCAGAACAAAGACTTGCCGATACGATAGCAGCCTTGAATCAACGGATCGTTTCCTCGATCAGACAGGGCATCGGCTCAAAGACAAAGCTTGAGGCGAGAATCAAATCCAGCGTCCACGAAGCGCTGAGCGAGATTGAAAGAGAAGCCTTGACCTTGCAGGAAGAGCCGGAGAAGGCCGAGGTAGAGCCGATCGCGGCGGGTTGCCTCGTACGCGTACGCTCGATGAAAACGGCGCAAGGCAAAGTGCTTGAATTGAAGGAAGATGGCCCCCTAAAAACGGCGTTGGTTCAGGTGGGCAATTTCAGACTTGAGCGCCCGCTTGAGGATCTTGAGGTGATGGCTTTAAATGAGAAGCCTTCGCAAAAACCTGGGCGGCGATCGGCAGCTTTTTTTACTGATGCCACTCCGCTAGAGTCGACACGTATTGATTTGCGCGGTCTACGCTACGACGAAGCGCTCGCGCGCGTGGAGCAGTATCTTGACCAAGCTTTTCGTAGTGGCGCGCCAAGCGTGACGGTGATCACAGGCCATGGCACAGGGGCAATCAAGAAGGGCGTAAAAGAGTTGTTAGGTGCGCTTCCCTATGTGGTTGAATTCAAGCCCGAGCGCGGAAATGACGACGGCGCGCTTGTCGTGCAGTTCGACCAGTGAATTTGAGTGGGCCGAGCCCGAGGATTGGGCGCGTGGGAGTGGCATTGGGGCCAACGCAAGGTTGGCGCAGGGCCGCGGCGCAATTGCATGGGGCCACTCTCGCCTACGGGGCCTGCGCGAAATAGTGCGGAGCCTTAGCTCTAGCGGTGGCAATTGTGTTGTTTTTGTGACGGAATTTTCTCGCCACATTTTGGACTACTAAAGCAATTGTGCGGTTAATGTGTTGCGGTTTCGTGACCGCTCTTGGGGCTTTGAGCAATTGTGCGGTTAATGTGTGGCACCTTTGGCGATGCCAAGCCCTCCGACCTGGTCGAGATCGTCCGTCAGCCGAACACAGCCCCCGAAGCGTTGGCGGCGGCCCGGGCGCTGTTCGAGGCCAGCGGCCTCAAGACCGCGGTGTGCGGCGACTTCC
>JBFMCE010000003.1:0-67634 GCA_040754655.1 Bdellovibrionota bacterium
GTTTTTGAATTCGCGGCCAGCACGGAACTTCGGAACAGTCATTGCAGGAATCTTGATTTCTTTTCCTGTCTGAGGGTTGCGGCCAGTGCGAGCCTTGCGTTTGCTCTTCGTAAAAGTACCGAAGCCGATGAGGGTAACATCGTCACCTTTCTTTACCGACTTTTTGATGCTGTCGAGGCAAGAATTCAGGACGTTTTCACAGTCCGTCTTGGTGAGTTTCGTTGTTTTAGCAATGGCTTCGATCAATTGAGCTTTATTCATCTTAAGTAAACCTCCCTATTGAATTGGAAAAAATATCCCCTAACAGATTCGGATTGTTACGAACTGTAGAACTGCTGTCAAGGCTCTTTACGAAACTATTTTTAAAATGGGGCCAACGCCAGTTGCAATCCCAGGCTAATGACCGGCCCCATAGTCGTCACTTGTAAGCTGCCAAGGTCGGTTCCGTTTCGAAAGGGTAGATCTCCATTGAAAGGTTCTTTGAAATTTTTCTTGGGTATTCTCGTATAATAGCCGCCAATCTCGGCAAACACGGCCAGTGAGTGGATTACCCAATACTTCGCTGAAACAAGTCCCATAGCGGCGAAAGTGTCTTCTTTGAAGGTAAACCCGTTTGGAGCCGTGCTCGACGTGGCGGTTACTGTCAGTGTGTTGCCCAGCGCCAGCCCTGCATAAGCCCCTAGCGTAACGTCGAACGCTTTGCCTTGAACGACATCAAGTTGCAGCCCCGCAAAAACTGGGGTCGCCGAAATCGAAGCAGAATACTGTTCTCCAGCTGCATTAATCTTGGAAGTCGTGTGGGAGTATCCACCAACACGCAAACCGATTCGGACGATATCGCTTAAGCGCACGGCAGCTTCACCAAATCCACCCGGTGCGAAATAAAGCTTGTTCTTTGAAAGCCCCAATTTTGAACTGAGACCAGATGCCGTAAGGAAATATCCCCATCCTCCGGCTGAAAGAAAGAGCCAAGGTTCTTCCATCGTGCGGCGGCGTTCTTGATGGGCCTTTTCTTTGAGTTCCAGATCAGCAGAGCGAAATTCGTCGGAATGGGAGGCAACGGTAAGGTCGCCTTGCCATATCCAGCCGTACTGACCGCTGGGTGCCTTGATTTTAAACCAGCCATCCTTGCTTTGAGTCGAGATTCGAACGGCATCGCCTGACTTTTGGCTGCCAACTGGTCTTGAGTCAAATGATGGGCGTTCTCTGATTTGCGCTTCTTCGGCTGTGATGAGCGCATTCTGAGCTGCAAACGAAAGAGCAGGGAATGAGAGTAACAGAAGCAATCGTACGATGACACCGTAGAGTGGCGTTGCTTTCATTTCAAGGTTCCTCTTCTAATAAAGGGTTGCCAAAGAACAGTTGGTAGGCATGTTTAAGCCCGTTGGTATTTGACGGATAACGGAGATGAGCAATGCTTTTTGCGGGGACAATCCACTGAAAGTCTTGATGTTCTTTGGGGTCGATCTTAGGTGTAGGGCAGTCGCTGATATAAAGGGCAAAGACGCGTTCTTTCGCATGGCCCGACCGTGAGGCGAATTCGAACTCATACGTGGTATCGAGGGGTTTTGTGTCAAATGTGAAGCCCGTCTCTTCTACGGATTCGCGGCATGCGGCCTCAAAGAATCCCTCGTGGTCTTCAACCGTGCCTGTAATGGGTTGCCAGAATTCTCCGCGAGCCTTGTTGGTTTTGAGCAAAAGGCATTGTTCTTGTCCTTGGTTACCTCGCGAAAATATCCAACACTGCACCTTGCGTTGTTGCATCATTTCCCAAATAGTACCTTGAAATCGAGAAGTTAAAAAGGTAGTGATTTCGATTCATGCGATTATGAGCCGACTTAGCTCAGGTGGTAGAGCAACGCTTTCGTAAAGCGTAGGTCGCAGGTTCGAGTCCCGCAGTCGGCACCACGCAAACGCATCAAAAGCCAACGCAGGCTACTGAGCACCTGCCGGACGTGATGCAACAACAACGTATTGAGTTCGCAAAATACCTTGCCCGAGGTATTTCGGCATTGAATCCGTGAAGCGATCTCGTAAAACCTCACCGCTGAAGCCATGTTTTTCTAAGATCTCAAATACCTTTAAAAACGAGTACTGATTCACCGGGTAGGGGTGTTTTGCCCCTTCGGTTTGACGAAGGGCTGTTAAAGGCTTGTCCCCGAGAAATGTTCGAATGAGCACAAGCTCCGAGGTTGTTTCAAGCAAACGATCAAGAGCTGGCTGGAATTGGGTGAGGTGCTCGAGTGTTGCTGAGATCACGGAGATTTGCGCTTTTCGAGGGTGTTGCCTCTCGAGATCCAGGTTTGAAACCTTGCCTTCAAGTTCAGGAAAAATCTTTACCGCTTCATTCAGGTAGATGGGATCAATATCATATCCGTGATAATCAAGATTCAAATTGCGTCGCTTCAACCCTTTCCAAAATTGACCTAGATTGCAGCCCACATCGTTTAGCGTTTTTGCCGTGGTCAGATCCATCCGAGCCTCAATGCAGTCTAAGAACTGTTCGACCCAAACGAGGTAATTGTTTTTTACCCGATCAATGCACGTCTTCAAATACTGTTCATTTTGTGTTGATTGGAACATGAACGACGCACCTCTCTATGACTTCCGCATCTTTAAAGCACTTCAACAAGCTCGACAAATGAACCGTCGGGATCTTTGCAATAGGTCACCTTGGCGTATCCGTCAGGAGAACGTTGGGGAGGCGCATTAAAAACGACGCCCGCAGCTCGCAATTTCTGATATGCATCATCAATGTCAGGCACTGTTACTGCAAAATGAGTGATCCCCACCTCGCACGTCTCTCGTGATCGGTGGGACCTGCGATGAGATGCGAAGTTCAAGAGCTCGATGAGATTGCCATCAGGGGCCTTCATCTTGACCGTGGTCACGCGAACTCCTTCAAGAGCCAGCATCTGATCTAAGTATGAACCCGTTTCTTCGGCCTGTTTGTGCACCGTAAAACCTAAGAGATCGCGGTAAAACTTGAGTGATTTCTCTAGGTCGCTGACTACGATGCCGACATGCCGAATGTGCGTAATCATCGTGATTCTCTGTCAATTTCTGTAATGCTCTCTTTCAAAGCGGCAATTCCTTCAAGTAAAGCGTCGTCGCCTATGACGAGCGGTGGTCCTAGCTTGATCGATTCCCTACCCGTGTGCACGACCAGGAGCCCCTTTTGCATCGCCCGCTCTGAGACATAACTTGGAAACACTGTGTCTGGCTCATTCGAACCTGGTTTTTTAAAGAGCACGGCTGCGATCAAACCCTTGCCCAAGATATACGAGATGCGATCCGGAAAGCTTGCTTGTATGTCCGCCAGTCCTTTGAATAAGAGCTCACCCTTGCGCTCAGTTTCAGAGATGAGTTCCAGCCTTTCAATTTCTTCCAAGGTAGCGAGACCAGCCGCCGACACCAGGGGATTGGCCGAATGGGTGCTGCTCATATTGCCTACTTCAGGCAAGTCCATGATGTGCTTTCGACCAAGTACTCCAGAAATAGGAAAACCAGATCCCATGCCTTTTCCAACAGCGATGAGATCGGGTTCGACCTCGTAGTGTTCAAAACCAAATCGTTTTCCAGTTCTGGCAAAACCTGCCTGCATTTCATCGAAGGCAAGCAAGGCGCCGTTGCTTCTGCAGATTCTCTCGATGCTTTTTACGAAGGCCTTGGGATAGAATACCGCGCCCCATCCCTGAAAAGTCTCAAGCATGAAACCACAAATGTCTTTGGAAAGGTCAACGCCAGAGTCAGTGATCTTTTTCAGTCCTGTGGCGAGGAACCTCTCAGCAGCCGCCTCGTTTTCAATCAACCAAGGATAAGGAAATGGAATGTGATGGATGTTGGGATCAAGGTACCCCACCCACTCTTTTTGTTTAATATTGCTGCTCATCATTTGGGCGCCCATCGTGCGGCCATGCCAATTTGATTCGATGCAGATGACGCCCAGTTTGCGTTTTCCTTGGGTCTGCCCGTGCATTCTCATCAGCTTGAGCGCGGCTTCAGTCGCTTCTGTGCCTGCGGAAAGCAAAAAGGCCTTCTCAAAAGGAGGTCCTGCGAACTCGACGAGCTTCTTTAAGTAATGCAACCGAGGCTCGTTGGCGTAAGCGTATGAGTGCACCAGTTGTTGGTCGAGCATCTTGCGAAGAGAGCTTGCAAGGTGTTCGTTTGCATGTCCAATATTCGTCACAAAGATAGTCGAAGTGAAGTCGATCCATTTATTCCCTGCTTTGTCATAAATACTATGACCCTTGGCCTTGTCCCAGACCAGAGGCAACTGGCCATGCATCGATCTAGATTCAACCTGATCGAGCTGGTTTAAGATCTGCTCAGTGCCCGGCGTAGGAATCTCGGTCTTTATCGTGCGGTGTTTCGTTTCGATGAGTGGGACTTTTTTTGGAGCGCGTGAAAATTGATATCCTGCCATTATTGTCACCCGAATAGTTTTTGGAAAATAGTTTTGTCTTTATGGATCTGGAACTCAAGAAGTTCGAATTCTTCAAGCGTATCCACTTCGACGACCTTTGACGTTACGAAGCCGTAAACTTTGTTCCCATGAATGCGCTCGTGCTCTAATACGAATGAGGCGCGCAAGACATCTACGTATCCATTGCCATAAAAGGTCGGTGGAAACGCTTGTCTGGCAGAGTTTGAAGCATCCAGTTCGAAGGATCCTGATCCCACGGCCTTTAACCACTCTTCGTGGATCTCGAAAGACTTGTAAGCAGACTCTGGCATCTGGTGCACCGAGCGCAACGCGGTTGAGGGCGGTGAAGTTCTGAATTTTTCTATGGCTTGGTCAATGAGTTCAGGCTCTCTGAGCGGAGTTGTCGGCCTCAAGTGCACTAAGAATTCCGGTAGTTTGCCTTCATTGTCTTTAAACCAATCAAGCGCATGAGCGACAAATTCATAATCGGTTGACCGATCGCCTGAAATTGCAGCGGGTCTGAGGAAAGGAACTTCGGCGCCGTAGTGTCGCGCGATCTCGGCGATCTCGCTAGAGTCCGTTGAAACGATCGTTCTCGAGGTGTGTTTTGATAAAATCGATGCTCGTATTGAATATGCGATCAGCGGGTGCCCATGAAGTTGCTTGAGGTTTTTTCCGGGAATGCCTTTTGAGCCGCCTCTGGCGGGAATAATAGAATAAACCATAACCTTCAGCCGAGATCCTAGTTCCTCGCCGCGGAATTTGCAACGACCCAGTCGTAGACATGCCTGACGATGCCGCTTCCACCGGCGGCCGGGATTGTTTTCTTCGCGAGCTTCAAGATTTCAGGATGGCTGTCATTGGGGCACATTGAAAAACCTACTATCTGCATGCAACCCGCGTCGTTCATATCATTACCGATGTAGCAAACGTCGCTTGGCGTGAGGCTTTTCTTTTCCAAAAGGGCGACAAGGGCTGCTTTTTTATCTTCCTGACCTTGAATGGCCTCAATATTGAGTTTTCTTGCGCGAGCACTCACCACGGGGTTTTTTTCGGTGGAAAGAATGATTTGTTCGATCCCCAGCTTTCGAATTTGTCCCATCCACCACCCGTCAGAGCGGTTGCAGGCCACGCTTTCACGTCCATCTTCCGTGACCCAAACTCGGTTATCGGTGAGGACGCCATCAAAGTCGTAAACGATGAGTCGCGTTACCATATGGTTCTGCCTCCATCGATCACAAGGTTCGCACCTGTCATGAACGACGAGGCATCCGAGGCTAAAAATACTAATGCGCCCTTGTATTCATGGGGCTTAGCCATTCTTCCCATGGGGATGCGTTCAGTGAGTTCGCGAATGAACTTGGGGTCTTGATTGTTTTCAACGCCGGCAGGAGAGATCGCATTGACTCGGATATTTTGTTTCGCCCAGTAGGTCGCCCAATACCTCGTCATATGAATGAGGGCTGCCTTGCTTGTCGCGTACGACAACGGCGTATTGAATCCCACTCCTGGATAGTCTCTTTCGGGATTTGGCTGGTAGATGCGATGGTCGGGGCTAATGACGCCTACATCGGAGGCGATGTTGATGATCGAGGCCCGCGGTGCGCGTTTTAGAAGGGGAGCCAAGCCCTGGGTCACCATGAAAGTGCCGGTTAAGTTGACGTGCATTGCAAGGTTCCAAAGTTCGAGCGGATACTCTTCGAATGAGTCAAAATAGCGCTTAAACTTTTCTTGCCCACGGGCGACCGTCATTCCCGCATTGTTCACAAGGATATCAAGTTTGCCGAATTTCTCTTCGATAATTTGCGAAGCCTTGTCGATCGAGGCTTTGTCGCCAATATCGACTTCTTGAACGTGAATCTTTCCTTTGTGTTTTTCTTCCAAAGCCTGCTTGGCCTGTTGCAACGCATCGGGGTTGATGTCCCAGAGCATGACAGAAGCATTTGCTTCAGCTAGCGCAGCAGCATGTTGTTTCCCAAGCAGGCCGGCACCGCCCGTAATAACGGCAACACGGTCGGAAAGATCAAATAAGGCGTGAATCGATATCGTTTCCATAAGAACTCTCTTTGCACGGGTCGCCAGGTTAAGGCAAGGTCCTCGTTATGGTCGACTTGTTTTGGGCTTTCTTGGACTTCAAATCATGCTACAGTTGGGCCCATGGCGCAAACCGAATGCTTGAACTGCAAGTTTAGCGAACACGAAGTGAAGTACAAGGGACCTATTCGAGCAGGAACTTGGGGCCATCAGACCTCCGAAGACCAGCAAGTGCTCGCCTGCAAGCGATGCGGGCTTGCGCGGCTTGAGCATTTTCCGGATCAAAAAAAATTCTATAGCTCGGCAGAGTATCGCAATGCATATAATGGCTCTGTTCAGGTTCAAGATTATTTCAAGCTTCATGATCATGAACAGTCTCCTCGCATCGCGAACATCGGCGTTGAAAAGTTTCGGGGCGCTCGTGTTCTTGATTATGGTTGTGGCGGTGGGGCATTTCTGGATTTGGTGAAAGGTGTTGCCCAAGAGACTTTTGGGATTGAACCTTGCCTTGAGTTTCACGAGAGCTTAGGGAAACGCGGCCACCAAATTTTTGAATCGGCCCAAGATGCGCTTTCTCGAGTTGACGGGTCGATGGATGTCGTGCTGTCTTTCGGAGTGATTGAGCATGTCGTAGATCCGCTTGAATATCTTCAAAACATCAAAAGATTATTGAAACCCGGCCGAAGCGCTTACCTGGAAACCGACAACCTCAATGAGATTTTGATGAACCTAGAAGTTCGTGAGTTTGAGCCCTTCTTTTATCGAACAGCTCATCTTTGGTATTTCACCGCTGAGACTTTGAAATCGCTTTGTGAAAGGGCGGGGCTTGAGGTGAGGCACATTGGGTTTCGGCACACTTACGATCTTTCAAACGCGATGGTGTGGATGAGAGACAGGCGTCCTACAGGGTTGAATAAGCTTGGCCTTTTTGATGATTCAATGAATGCCATGTGGCGATCTTCGTTGGAAGCAAGAGGCTTGGCTGATCTTATTTTCTTCGAGGTTGGGAAGGGTTAGGCGCTTCTTACACGAAGATATGGAAGCCTTGGTTCGCGTTCGTTCTGAGGCAGCTCAGTTTGATGACGAGGGGCTTGGAGGAGTCAGGGCAGCTTATTCGTTCGGTCGATCTATTTGGAATGTAATCCCGTCTTTGTACTTAGAGTCGCCGTAGTTTGTTTCCCAAAGGATTTTACTGGCGGCGCTATCGTCTCGAAAACTAATCTTGTAAGCAGTAGATCCGAGTTCGCTTGCGTTTTCTTCTGAGATCTTGAATTCGACCTGTCGTTGAAAGGTCGTATTTTCGGGCCGAAATTTTGCCTTTCCGATTGGAAACAGCGTTCCTTGGTAGGAGCCTAGACGCGACTGAACGACTGCATGGATAGCGTCGAGGTCTCTTTTAGAGATCGTTTGCACCATCTTGTTGTAAGCGTCTCTTGCCGCATCCAAGCAGTACTTAAAGGATTTAGAGTGTTTTTTTGAGTTTCCGGCGGTCTTTATCTCGAACTTGGTTGTTCGCGGATATCCCGTTTCACCGCGTGAGATGATAAATTCGTAATCTCCCCTGACGGCATCTTTTTGAAGATCGGCAGTCCTTATTCCGCTTCGAGTCAAGCACCCCTGAAACATTGCAAGTGGGATTCCCGTAAAATGCCATGCGGAATATTGTCTTTGGGATCGTGTAAAATTATCTGAGGGATTAGTTGCGGTTGCGCAGCCGGTGATGGAGCTGAGGATCATGCATCCAAGAAGTAGCGCTAGCTGCATTTTTCTCCGACGTGATGGATTTAAACAGAAGTACTTTATCATGGGTTTTATTACTTCAAGGATCCCGTTTTAAAAAGCCTTATTTGGGCTCTTTTTTTGGGAGTGTCGCTCGTTCGTGTGTTCGCGTGGCGGAGAAGTAGGTGATTCGTGGCCTGAAGATTGCTTAGGTTGCGGCAAGAGGTAAAGAAAATGAACGAGTTTCAATCCAAACTTCATGAACAGGCGTTGGTGGTGGCTAGAACACATCGGGAGGCAGAAGCGGATCTTCTCGACGTCTTGCAAAAGGTTGAACAGCACAAGGTATTCATTGCGGTTGGCTGCTCGAGCATGTTCCAGTACTGCGTCCAAATCTTAAGACTGTCTGAGAACACGGCGTTCAATGCCATTACTGTCGCAAGAAAATCCAAAGAAGTTCCAAGTCTCAAGCAGGAAGTGAAGGCTGGTCGAATTACCCTTTCCAGTGCCAGAAGAGTTACTTCGGTATTAACTCCGAAAAACCAACAGAAGTGGCTGGGACTTGCCTCGCGCCTTCCACAAAGGGCGCTTGAAAGGGAGATTGCAAAAGAAAACCCAAGAACCGCTACTCGAGAGATGGCGACCTATGTCTCAGAACACAGATTGGAGTTGAAACTTGGCGTTTCGGAAAAACTTATTGCCGATTTAAGAAGGGTTCAAGACCTCTTGAGTCAAAAGCGCCAGAAGCCCGTAAGTCTTGAGCAAGCTTTGGAGGCGATGACAGCGCTTTACCTTGAAAGTAACGATCCGGTAAAGAAAGCGGACCGGATTCTTGGGAGGGTTGGCCGGCAATCGGATTCTGTAGGAAAGACACCGCAGGTCGCGACGGAGAATCATAAGGTGCCGGCGCAATACGAAGACCAGATCTCGACAACTCAATTCGGCGCACGCCGAGAATCCCGACAAGTTAGGACAGGTGCTCCAATGTCTTTCATGACTGCGCCGCAAAGGCTAGCCGAGGCTCAACCCGTGCGTCCTAATAGGAGAGCAGCGATTTTAGCTGGAGTTCGTCATAAGGTCTTTAGGAAGACAAAGGGACAATGCACTTATCGGGACTCCAAAGGAAATCGATGCAATGAGCAGAGGTGGCTGCATTTTCACCATATCAAACCCGTTTCAGAGGGGGGCGAAAATGTTCAAGAAAATCTCACGCTTCTTTGTAGGAATCACCATGTCTATTTGCATCGGATGGGAGTGATATAGGTACTGAGTAAGTCATTGGAAGAAAAAACTTGTCGGAAAGAAGTAAGCTTTTCCTTTTGTCCCTTCTGGAATGCTAAGCGGGCGTTTGACCGCCATCGACCCTAACAACGCTTCCAGTGCAAAACGAGGCTTGGGTTGAAGCGAGAAAAACCACGAAAGAAGCGATTTCTTCTGGTTTTCCAAAACGTTTCATCGGTACGGCGGCTTGAATGTGTTGCTCGATCTTTTCTTTGTCTCGGGTCATGAGAGCTTCCCAGCGCCCACCCTCAGCATAAATATTTCCCGGGGCGACGAGGTTGAAGCGTATCGAGTCTTCAGCCAGTTCTTTTGAGGCAATTACGCAAAAGTGTTCAAGGGCGCTTTTGGCGGCACTATAGCTTACTGGGGCGCCTAACCTGGTTTGGCCTGCGATTGAAGAAATGCCCACGACCGAAGCTTTTCGCGAGGTTTTCAATAAAGGTCTGAACAATCGAAGAAGCCCTGCATGTGAAACCAAGTTGAGATTTAAAACCCGGTGCCATTCTTCGTCTGGGGTATCAAGGCCTGCGTGTGATGCCTGCCCACTCCCGACGTTTAAAACCAGGATGTCGAGGCTCGTCCATGTCTGCTCGACTTCCGAAAAGAACCTTTTTCGATCATCCCCACGCTCTAAGTCGCAGATAGTAAATTTACAGTTAGCAAGCGCCTTAGATGCCTTAAGAAGTTGCTTCTCGTCTCTGCCAGTGATCCAGACCTCGGCCCCTTCTTCAAAGAAAGCCTTGGCAATAGCAAACCCCATTCCCCGCGAGCTTCCGGCAATGGCCACGCGAGCGCCCTGCAATCCTAACTGCATAAGTTATTGATCCACTCTTTGACCATGCGACGGTACTTCGCAGCCGCACCCAAATAGTCTTCCGAAGGTGCGGTTTGAAGAATGAAATCTTCGTTATAATGAGAAGCCTTCAGCCCCTTAAATGCGCGTTCAAAGTCAGTATTACCCGAAAGTAAAGGAACCGTTGTCCCGCCAAGCATACGGTCTTTGATGTGCACATTTAAAATCCGGTCACCAAAGGCCCGACACTCCGATAGCGCGTCATATCCGAGAGCGGCAGAATTGCCTAAGTCAAGATTTGCTCCCACATTCTTTGGAAGTTGATTTAAAAAATTCCGAAACTCAACAGGTGCGAGGTCAGTTTCAACAGCGATACGCAAACCAAGCTCGCTGGCTTTCTCTGCAACCAGCGCAAGCCTCTCGACTGCAAGCGTTCTATCTTTGGGGTCCTGCAACGACGACGAGTCGACAAACGGGAATTCCACCAAAGGGCATTTGATCTGTCGAGCAATTTCCAAGAGCTCGAATGTTTTGGCCATGATGCCTTTGGCTTTCGATGAATCGCGCTCTACGAGCTTGTGGATCATGAAATAGTCAGCGCAAATAGATGCGAGGGCAATCCCAGACCGTTTCGATAGCGCCATCAGCTCTTGCCGCCCTGAGACGCTGACCAAGGGATTGTCTACGAGGTAGAGTTCATCATAAATAAGCTCGATGCATTCGAACTCAAGTGATTGAGCTCGCTCAAATTCTTCTCGCCAAGACTCGCGTGGGAAGGCTTGAATGCGATCAGAGGGCTTTGGTGAGAGCCTTCCCTGCATGAATCCTACTCTGTGCGGGATTTTGCTTTGAAGAAGCACGTTTGTTTAGGCCTCGAAATAACGCAGCTTCTTTGCCACTGCCTTTTCAGCGTCGCCGAAAGTTTTTTCGCCGGTGCCAAAAGCCCCTTCCATAGCGCGAATGTATTTTGTCAAAATCTCAAGTCCACGTGACTCAAGAGAAGCCGCCTGATCACTGCCATACATCGCGCGATCAAGCGTGATGTGTCTTTCGATCGCATCGGCTCCGAGTGCTGCAGCCAACATAGAGGGCAATACCCCTGCTTCATGGCCACTATAGCCAACAGGGCATTTGTAGCGTTCCCGCAACGAGAGCATCACAGCCACATTGGTTTCATTTTCCGCACAAGGGTAAGTCGAGACGGTGTGCATCAAAGTGTATTTGCAGTTTTGTTTTTCAAAAATTTCTACGGCGCGATCAACTTCTGGATAGCCGCACATCCCCGTCGAAATAAAAGTATGCTTTTTCTCGGAAGCAACGCGCTCTACAAACTTCCAGTGCGTCAGCATCGCAGAAGCGATCTTGTTATGAGCGCAATTGAATTTTTCTAAGAAATCTTGGCTGCCTAAATCCCATGCCGAAGCAAACCAACCGATACCGACCTCTTTGCAATAACGGTCGATTTCTTTGTACTGGTCTTGATTGAATTCAAGTCCCATCTTTTGTTCACGTTGGGTTGTCCCCCACGGGCTCTCTCTGGTCTGAGAAAGTACTTCTTGCGTGTACACGACGTTGATGTCGCGCTTCTGGAACTTCACGTAGTCGCAGCTATTCTTTTTGGCCATATCAATGAGTTGTTTTGCGATCTCCACACTTCCGTTGTGATTGATTCCGATTTCTGCGATGATGGCGCATTTAGAATTGGGGCGTTTTACAGCAAACATGATTCAGGTCCTTTCCTAAGAATTTCTTAGACGCTCTAGACAGAGAATCATGCTACATTTGTGGGCGGATTGCTAATGGAAAGTGTGGCCTAAAGTCAATGGATTCGAGGCGTTTTAGAGTATATCTTACGGGCGGTGACCTGCAAGGCTGGGCGCTCGACACCGACTTAAAGCTAGCGAAAAAAGCTTTGAGCGGGGTGGTGGATTTTGTCTCAGACCCACACCATGCGGACGTGATCCACACGGTATGGCCAGAGCAGTTGCTCGAAAAACCCGAACTCGCCGAATTGCGAAAGGGTAAACCGATCGTCGCGACGTTTTCAAATGATCCCCACGCTCTATTTGAAAAGGTGCCGGGGCTCTATGACGATGCGAGCGAATGGTATTGCGTCGGGCAGTCGCGTGATGCGGTCCGAAAACTCAAAGAGTTGAGCATCCCTTCCGTCGAGTGTGTTCCTTATATCGCCGACCTCGAGTCTTTTAAACCCCTGCTGAAAGACGATCCAGAACTTTTAGCTTTAAAAGCAGAGCTCAAGATTCCGCGGGACAAGTACTTGATCGGGTCGTTTCAGCGAGATTCCTTGGGATCCAACCTTCGCCAGTTCAAGGCTCAAAAGGGTGCCGATGCCTTGTTGTCGATCGCATTGGGGCTGAAACAGCGCGTCGGCGCTAATGGATTCCATGTCGTTTTAGCTGGTCCTAGGCGGCATTGGATCATGGATGCGTTCGAGAAAAATGCGATCTCTTATTCCTTCGATGGGGAATTTCTCGGAGGCGATGATTACCCAAAGAACATCCGAAGCGCGGAAAGAATAAATCAGCTGAAGAACCTCTTGGATGTTTATCTGATCACAAGCCGTTGGGAAGGCGGACCCCGCGCGGTCTTAGAAGCTGCCGCGAGCAAGACGCCAGTGATCAGCACGGCGGTGGGAGTGGTTCCCGATATTTTGAATCCTGTCTGCATCTATAAAAATCTTTCACAGGCGATAGATCTGCTTGAATCTGATTTCAAGAGCCGACACCTTCGTGGTTACGTCGATGAACATTTCGTCACGGTAAACAAGAACCATAGCGTCGAAGCTATTCATGGTCTTTGGAAAAACTTTTATGCAAACCTTGGGAGTGAACTTAAGCCTTCCTCAAATCGGGATCAAATTGACCAGAAAATCCAGGGAAGGGGCGCCAACACCCATTTTTATTTCAAGAAGGCCCTCTTCAAGGCCTCCAAAGTAAAACAGAAACTGATTCAAAAAATCCGAAGCCAAAGCTCGCGCAAAGCGACCATCACTCTTTGGGGTGAGATGGTTGCAGGACCTTATGGCGGCGGCAGCCAAGTTTTAAAAGCAATCGCTCGCGAGCTTGAGTCTCGTGGCTTCGAGGTTTTAAACAATTCTTATACAGATGCCGACGGACACATCCTGAATTCCGCTTTCTTTGACACCGAAAAACTCAAAACCGTGCTCGGGGCTTCCCAGAAAAAACCTAAAGTCGTGCACCGGATCGATGGTCCGATCTCGCTCTACCGGGGCAAAGATCTTCATCTCGACCAGCAAATCTTCAGGTTGAACCGCGAGGCCGCCACTGCAACCGCGTTTCAATGCGTTTACTCGTGGCGTGAGTCGCTCAATATGGGATTTCGACCGGTCAATCCAATGATCATCCGAAACGCATGCGACCCGAGCCTGTTTTTTAAGCCAGTTTCGAAGGCTGGGCTAGATGCTTCGCGGAAAGTGAAATTGATCTCTACATGTTGGTCGACCAACAAGATCAAAGGCTTCGATGTTTACCGACACCTTGATGAGACTCTCGACTTTTCGAAATATGATTACACTTTCGTCGGAAGATCACCGGTTGAGTTTAAGAACATCCGCCTCGTCGACGCGGTCGCGTCAAAAGAGCTTGGGGATTATTTGAGGCAGGCTGATGTCTTCATAACAGCGAGCCGGAACGATCCAGCCTCGAATTCATTGCTAGAAGCGCTGAATTGCGGATTGCCTGCGATCTATGCCCAAAGTGGCGGGCATAGCGAATTTACCTGGTTCGCCGGGCTTTCGTTTCAAGGCCCTCAAGAAATCGCCGGCCTTCTCGAGAGAATCGAACGAGACTATCGGAGCTATCAACTGTCTTGTTACTCCATTTCTATTTCGGAAGCCGTTGACAGTTATCTACAGGCGTTGGGTTTATGCCGATAAACGCAAATGAACCTTTTTTCACCATCGTAACCGCGATCAAAGATGGTTTGCTCTTTTTCCGCGAGACGGCCCCTACGATTTTGAACCAGACGTTTAATGATTGGGAGTGGATCATTGTAGATGATGGTTCCACTGAACCGATCCAAGCCTTTGTTGAGTCGTGGACTGAATCCCGAGTGCGGTATATCCGCAATGAAACGAGCATTGGGCAAACGCGCAGCTTGAACCTGGGTATTCGAGAGAGCAAGGCGCAGTGGATCGTGCGCATGGACGCAGACGACCTGGCTGAGCGGGATCGTCTTTCAGAGCTCTATCGGTATTTAACCCAGGTATCACCCCATTACCGGGGCTTGGTTTTTTCGGATTACCATGTCATCGATCAAGACGGGATGCCTATTGCGACCGTTCGTTATAACGATCAAAAGAGCGACAATCTTCTAGGATACTTGCCGAGAAACAACCCGATCTGTCATCCGACCGTGGCGTTCTACAAGACTGGTCCTTCAGGGGGCTTGTATTCTTTCGATGAAACTCTTTTCAACGCCCAAGACTATGCCCTCTGGAAGAAAATGATTCAAGACTACGGAAATTCGATTCTCCACGTGCCGCTGCCTCTGGTTCATTATCGCTTGGTGAGAGAATCGCTTTCGAGTGCTCGCATTAAAGAGCAGCTCCTCGAGCTAGAGTCTATCCGCGCGTCTGGGTCGGGGCCGGGCGCTCAGCGGGAGACGATTTCCGGCGTTAGTCTTTCAAGCTCTAAACAAGAAAGCATGCAGGCCTATCGTTCGAGTTATTACAAGTTTATCGGAAATGATCTGCAGAGCGCGAAACTGGGTTGGATAGATCTGAGAGACCTCGTCAGAACGGTTTTGTATCCTCGTTTTTTTTGGAGGGCGTTTGTTTTCACGATGATGCGGCCATTCCGGGCTAGGCTAAAAAAAATCTTGTTCAACGGGGTCTATAAATGAACCTCTCGGGCCGAATGCTTCGATCCAAAGACAGGTATACCGCATGGATGGCAGTTTTCTTGATCACGCTTTTCTTCGTGGGAGCACAGCTTTTCTATATCAAGTTTCGTGCTCCCTACGGTTTTGACGAGGGAGTATTCTGGCAGACCATTCTTTCCCTGGGAGACGGGAGCAAATTGTACTCCGAAATCTTTTATGCCCAGCTGCCGCTGTTCATCCATTGGGCAAAACTCTTGTTTGATATCGGAGGGCAATCGATCGAGGCTGCCCGTTTGGGCATCGTCATCACCTCGGCTGTGGCGATACCGGCGATGTATCTCATCGGGAGCCGGCTAGCGGGTGCCCAAACAGGCCTTCTTGCCGCATTTTCGATGGCGATCAACTCCTCGTTTTTTCACAGTGCTCACGTTCTTGGCGGAAACGCTCCTTCGGTGGCATTTCTCGCTTTGAGTTTTGCATTGCTTTTGGTTGCGATTCCGCGGCCTGAGCGGATCGGCAGTCAAAGTGGGCGCGCAATTCGCGCAGAACCCGAGATTCGAGGATTGCCTTTTTTCGGAGCGATGCTTGCGATGAGCATCAGCTTGCAATTCAAGCTCATCGCGATCGGGGCCCTGCCGGCTGCGTATTATTTGATTTACCATTGCGCGGGTTACCGAAAACGCCCCAACAAAAAAGATTTCTTCTTGCTGCTGCTCAAAACAACTTTGATTGGCGCTTTACTTGTTTTTGGGGGCGTATTTATTTTCGATCAACAGGGGCTGGTGTTTTCTCAGCTCAATGGAGGAGCGCTTTCAAAAGACTTAGTGGATAACCATGCTTTGCGACCGGTCTATACTCTGGCGGAAAAGGCCTATATTTTCTTCAGCAATGAATGGTCGTATCATCGCGGGAACTTTCTTTTACCCATTGCCTGCCTCGTGCTCTTGTACCAGTCGAGTCGAAGAAAGGTTGAACATGCCGATGCAACGAAGCTTGTTCTTCTTTTCCTGCCAGTGCTTTCGCTGCCTCTCTTTGTTCATCCGAGGGCATGGCCCCATCATTTTGTGATACTGTCTCCGCTACTTTGCCTGGCATTGGTGATTTTATGGATGTCTACGCGTGAAACTCGCGCCTTTGGGCCCTTCCCGGGCCGCGTCTTGAATAACCTGGTTCGTGTTTTTTGCTTGGCGTGCGTGGGGTTGGATTTGCTCCTGATTTTGCTTCCGATCCCAAAGCTTGAGCCCAGGGCCGAAGAGCTGTTCATCAAACCTTTCAAAGAAGTGACCAGCGCTTTGAAAAATAGCACTCAAAGCGGTGACTACGTTATTACAGACCACCAATTCATCGCGGCATCATTGGGTTTGCGCATTCCTGCCGCGGTGATTGACACGTCTGGAGTCAGGGTGGGAGCAAGGTCGTTGACTTGCGCTAAGCTTTTCAAAGAGCTGCTGAGCGGCAAGGTTAGGGCTGTGTTGATCACGAAGCGGCTTAAGCGCATCGATTGTGGCGAGGAAAATCTTTATCGTGAGGTACAAAGGCATTTCCCGATCCGAGAAGACTTTGGGGTCGGAGCGGTTTTATTCAGTCGGAAGCGATCTTCATGAAAAAAATTAAAATGGTTTTAAGCATCGGACGCCAGTTTCTTGAATTGCTTTTCACCTTGAAGCCCAAAGAGAAATCGCGAACACCCATAAAGGTGCTCGCAAAACCTGCTTTCTTGGGTGGGCCGGCGACGAAGGTTTCTCAACTGACCGAGATAATGGCGCACCGAAGGCAGCATTATTCCTCGGTCTTTTGTCTTTCGGCGGTTCATACGCCGATTTTTCTTTTAAGGATTTTGAAGCTTCTGGGCGCTAAGGTCGTCGTCAATCAAAACGGCGTTTATTATCCCAGTTGGTTCCCTCTCGGATGGGAGGAAAAGAACGCTTATCTCAGAAGGTTGAACGTGCTTTCTGATCATACTTTTTTTCAAAGCGAGTTCGCATTGCGAAGTTACAAACAGTGGGTTGGCGATTTGCCCAAAAACTATTCCATCCTTCATAATCCCGTAGACACGAGAAAGTTTTTGCCACTCGAGGAAGGGGCGCTAAAGAATAATGCGCTTCGAGTCTTGGTATTCGCGGACGTGTCTGAGTTTACCGAGCCCTTGTGGCAATGCGTAAAGGGACTGCTGCATTACATGGAGTTTCACCCCTTGGAACGCGTCAGCGTTGAGTGGACTTTGATGGGAAGAATCCTTTCCGGAAAGGTGTTTGATCGCCACCAATTGGGAGAGCTTGATAAGATCGAAAAATTAAAGATAAAGATGGTTTGGGAACCCGAAGCTCATGTCGTTCCCGAGAGAATCCGAGAGCATGATGTCGCGCTACACCTGGTGTACAATGACGTTTGCCCCAACAAAGTATTGGAGTGCCTCGCCTCAGGGCTCGGAGTGATCGGCTTGAGCGCCGGAGGAACGGTCGAACTGGTCGGCGACGCGGGAATTACTCTCAACGTCCCTCAAGGCTTCGGGAAACCGGCATTCCCGGCTTACTCTGAACTTCGAGAAGCGCTTTCATCCTATTTTGCGCAAAAACAAGAATACCGCCGCAGGGCGGTCCTGCGAGCACAACAGTTTGATTTGACTTTGTGGCATGAAAAAGTTCGAAAAGAATGCTTACGGTCTTAACTTACGCTCCAGATGGCGTGCGATCCTTTCCGCGGATTTTCCATCCAAAGGCCCGGTGTGCTGGGTGACGTAATTCAACGACATCCGGATTTGCCTCTGGCATCTCTCGCCACCGCTGAGCATTTCTTGAAAGAGATCTACTAGGTTATCCTCAGGCCCTGCTACGGGAATACCGGCTTCAGAAGCATAGTGCGTTTGTTTTTCAAGCTCTGCCTGAACGTGACGAGGCTGAATGGATACGATCGGAGTTTGAGAGAGAATGAGCTGGGAGGTGGCGCTGCTGAAGGGAACGATCACGAGATCGCAACCAGAAGCAAGTTCGATGAGATCCGCCGAATGGATGATTTTGGGCATGCGCGAAACTAGCCTTGCGATCTGTTTTTCGAGTGCGACCGGGTCTTGTTGCGGATGCGCCTTTACGAGAACTTCTGCGTTTAGCGCTGCGGCTGCCGCTAAACTTGAGCGATAAAACGCGTCAAGGTCGCGCGCGGAATACCACTCATCCGGATAAGTGGCGAGAATCAAAAAGATAGGGGCTTCTTTGTCGAAATTATAGTGCGCCACAAGTGCATCTTTTTGCACTTGTCGGTTGAGCTTCGACACTTTGTCTACAAGAGGATCTCCTACGACTTCAATTTGATCTGGCTTACATGCTCTTTCATTCACAAAGCCCGTCGCCAGAAACGAGCCGCTCGTGCCAAAGTGCCTGCTGAGCCTACGCACCAGCCCGATGAAGGGCGAAGGAGAAAGAAAGGAATACGATACTGTGGGAATCCCTTTTCGTTCAGCTTCAAGCGTGAAGGCCCGGTTGATGTCCCATTCTTCGAAGTGGACGATCAAATCGGGCGAAAAGTGATCGATGCAGCGTTTTGATGTCTCTGCGTGAAGCGCCGTAACCGGGCTTGCTTCACTGATCATTTCCTCTAGGAATGGCTGTACCAAAGGAGCAAGCTCAACTCCCTTGTACTGCAAGCTGAAGGCTGCCGTCCGGAAAACAGGCAGAACGCCTTTAATCTTCGCTGAAACCTCTCTCACGATTCGTTTTGTTTCTTCTCGTGATATGAATCCGGACGCAGCCACGATCTTCACGCCGCGATTTTCGAGCCTGCCAAGAAGGGTGTCTCGCTCTAGGTCTTTGCCTACGAAGTCAGTTGCCACGATAAACTCTGCATCCAGGGTCTGACCAAAGGTTTCAAGTAACGCCTCTAGACGCCTGAGTGTGCGTTCTTTGTATGCGACGAAGAGAAGCCGAGGTTTTTCTTTTGCGTGAACGTCTTGGCGCTTGGGTTCGGTTGGAGTGAAGGTGAGCCAGTCTTTAAGCATGTAGTCGTAGTCGATCTTAGGGGATGCATCAAGGCCTTGGATGAGTTCCAATAGTTTCGACTCAAGGGAATCCTCGCCAGGAACTTTGATTTCTTTTCTCGGGAGCATTCTTTGGAAGATCAGTTCTGGTACAGAGTTTCTGGAAAAAGTAAAATATTCCAAGTCTGGTTCTTCGTGAGTCAAGTCCCTGAATGCCTCGACGTAAACGATATAGTTGGCAAGAATTTGAAAGGCCCACCTGGGTTCGGAGATTTTGAAGACAGAGCTTCCTCTCCAGGCAAGACCTGATTTTTCGCCAGCCACTTGAGCAAAGGCTTCGAGTTGGTCGGCGAAGTTGTGCAAAGGAGTGTAGTCGGTTTGATGAATGACTCCGGGTAAAATATCTTGATATTGGCAAAGACCGGTTCGGACGCTTCCCGGCAAATTCTCGCTAACGGCCTTGCTAATCAACCCTCGCCAGTGCGCGTTAGGAGCCTGTTTGAAAATGCGGGCTATTTGTCGCTTGATGACGAGGCTCCCAAGCGCTTTCAACGCCAACCTTGGAACGCGTGCATAACGCCGTCTTCCGATGGGGAAGATATGATTTGCGGTTACAAGAACCGCTTCAATGGCTGGTTGTTTTCTCAAAGTCGATCACCTTATCCGCGATTCCGACCAAAGGCTTGTAATGAGTGACGATCACAACCGAGATCTGACCTCGAAGCGCGCTCAATGCGCTAGTCACGACCGCGGCCGATTCGCTATCAAGATTGGCCGTAGGTTCATCGAGCAAGAGCGCCGTGGGGCGTCGCAATAACGCGCGGGCCAACGAGAGCCGCTGTTTTTGCCCGGCAGACAAACCTTCGCCGCGGTCTGAAAGGCGGCGGTTGAGGTCTTCCGGAAAATTGGCCAGAAACTCAAGACAGTGGGCCTTTTCAAGAGCCGTTTTGAGTTCATCTTGGCTTGGGGCAAAGTCCAGGCCGTACACCAAGTTCTCAAGAATCGTTCCTCCGATGACGTGTGGATCTGGCCCGACGTATCCAAAGCGGGAATGCGCCTCAACGGCTCCTCTCATGGATTTGTCGCCAGAGTTTGTGCCGATGGTGCCTGCCTTGGGTTCAAGAACGCCTGCCAACAGGTAAAGCAGCGTGGTTTTGCCAGAACCTGACGCCCCAGTGATGACAGTGATTTCGCCAGGATTCGTTGCTAAGTTGATCCGGTTTAAGATGGGTTTGTTTTCATAAG
Source organism: Bdellovibrionota bacterium (assembly GCA_040754655.1). Lineage (GTDB taxonomy): Bacteria > Bdellovibrionota > UBA1018 > UBA1018 > UBA923 > JBFMCE01. Next base: position 20,332 of record JBFMCE010000003.1, read on the forward strand.
AAAACCCGACGTTTTGCAAAGTCCACGAGGTAGGGCGTAGGTTTGACATTGCAGGACTGGTTGGTTGCTTGAGCCTGGGAGGCGCCTGAGTATATTGTCGTTTCCACCAGTGGATCAACTCGTTCATCTGAGGCGAATACATACGCCAGGATGCGATTGAACTTGAAAGTTCAGCGAGGATCTGCGAAGCGCGGATGAAAAGATAAATGAACGATACGAATAGACCACCGCCCAGCGCTTGTTGCTCGCGATTGAAATACGAGATGGCAATGATCACGAGCACGCCGATAAATTGAGGCGCGGAATACTTGCAACTTTTGATGGCCGAGAACAGGCGCGTGTTGAGAAAGAGGCTCTTGAGATCAGCATGGATCTTGGAAAGTTCCCTTTCTTGGGCTCTGCACACCCTCAGAAACTGCAGGTTCTTCATCGAATCGAGCAACCGCTGGTTGACGGCTGCCGACCTTTCGGTCAGCTCGTTCCCTGAGTTTTTGACGTGACGGTCAAGCAGTCTGAGAGCGGCGCCAAAAGCAACCAAAACGCCGATACCCGAGATTGCGAGCACCGGAGCAATCTTCAATAAGTAGATCAGGATCAAGGTCAATGAGAGCGCATGGATGCTGGTGTTTTGTACGGCGGTGATGCAGTTGGCAGCGCCTGTTACCCGGTCATTGACGTAAGTCACGATCCTCGACGAATCGCTATTGCCTGAAAGCAGCGCCCATTCAATGATCCGCGATCGCATGTGATAAGCGAAAGATTCATTGACCATGGCGTGACTGTAGACTTTGAACCACTGAATCGCGCCCCGGACAAAAGCAAATGCCGCTAAAAACGCGAGGTTGGCGAAAAAAGCCTTGGGCACCCAATCCGGCACATTCGCGACGTTGGGGTCGATCGTTCCCATTGAAACCAGGAAAGATTGGATGAGCATCGCGAAGCTCACCTCTACCGCGCTCAGCAAGATTCCGGCTATAATGCTGAGTACGAGGATGCGAGCCACCTTCGGACCAAAAAAATCAAAGAGTCTTGCAGACCGCAAAGATCTCTCCTTCGCTATTGTAAAAAGAGGTTTGCACGACGAAGCCCGCTTTTTCGACCTCGCTGTGAAGCATGCTCAAAGTGTATTCGCGACAGTGCGTCGGATCCGTCCTCGCATCAAGACCAAGGCTTTGTTTGAACTGAAACCGCCAGTTCTCTTGAGAAGGTACGCAAATGAGCAATTTCCTGAATGTGGTGAGCCTTTTTAAAAAAGCGATCGGGTCCGGCAAATGCTCAAGCACGTGGCTCAAGAGAATCGTGTTCACGCCCTGCTGGGTAAGCAAAGGGATGAGATTTTGGTCAAGGATATCCATCCTGATGAAATTCGTTTGATCCTTGAGCAAAAGCGCTGGACTCAGATCCACGCCGACGGCGGACGCTACTTTTGGGCTGACCGCAAGGACGAGTTTTCCGGTGCCGCACCCGAGGTCGGCCACCCGATCGGTCTTATCGACCCAATTTACGAAATCCCTCGAGCGAAAGTCATGCAAGTTCTTGGGATGAGGCATGCGCAAGAGCTTGCAGAGATGATAGAAAAAACGCGATTCAATGAAATCGTGCACGAAGAAGTAAAACCGGAACAGAATTTTATAAAGGCGCTCGCGATCTTCGGTCATGTCTAGTGCACCACATTGGGGCTCGAGGGAAAAATCCCTTTGATGTCGAGCAAGAAACCCTTGGGATCGATGATCTGATCCAAGCCTTCATCCAGCTGTTTTAAGATCGGCGCATGGGGAACCGCAAGGACTGCCGCCGTATACTTCTTCTGGGGGATCCCATCGAGAAGTTCCAAGCCGTATTCCTTTCGGGCAAGTTCGCGGTCTGCTATCGGATCCGCCACATCCACTTTGATGCCATACTTCTGAAGCGCTCGTACAAGATCAACGACCTTTGTGTTCCTGACATCAGGGCAATTTTCCTTGAAAGTGAAGCCCAAGACTAAAACTTCTGATCCAATCGGCGAAACCTTGCGTTCGAGCAATTTGCGCAAAAGTTTTTCCGCGAAAAACTCCGGCATCGAATCATTGGTACGGCGGCCTGCGAGGATCATCTCCGGGTGATAACCCACTTCAAGCGATTTGTGAGTGAGGTAATAAGGATCCACCCCGATGCAATGGCCGCCGACAAGCCCGGGTTTGAATTTCAAGAAATTCCACTTGGTGCCGGAAGCTTCGAGCACCTCATGCACGTCAAGACCCAAGCGGTCAAACAGAACCGTGAGTTCATTGATCAAGCCGATGTTCACATCACGTTGAATGTTTTCAATGACCTTCGCCGCTTCAGCGGTGCGGATGTCTTTTGCGCAGTGAATTCCAGCAGCGACGATCTTTGAATACATCCCAGCAACGAGTTCGAGCGTCTTTTGATTCGAGCCCGATACGATCTTCTTGATCTTGGGTATCGTGTGTTCTTTGTCACCGGGATTGACGCGCTCTGGACTGTATCCCAAGAAAAAGTCCACATTGAGTTTTAGCCCCGTCAGTTCTTCTAGTTTTGGGGCCAAGACCTCTTCAGTCAAGCCCGGGTAAACCGTCGATTCAAATACGACCGTCGCTCCTTTTTGAAGCACTTCGCTTAAGATTTCACATGCGGAAAAAAGAGGGGTCAAGTCCGGTGCATTGTACTTGTCGACCGGCGTTGGAACCGTGACGATGAAAAAGTTCAAGCCCTTGAGATCGTTCTTCTTGCTTGTGAACAGAAGATTTGGCGAGCCAAGCTCCGTCGCGGGTACTTCGTTTGTTCGGTCAATTCCGGCGCTGAGTTCTTGAATACGCGTTGGGTTGCGATCATAGGCTCTCACTTTCATGACTTTGCTAAAGCAGACCGCTAAGGGCAGACCTACGTATCCAACTCCAACAATTCCGATTTCTCGAGGAAGGTCGATGACCGCCATTCGTATTATTTCCTTTGTTGCTTGAAATGGGCTCGTATCGCTTTAGAGTACATATCACGGAAAACTGACATGCAAGTTGCGTTTTTAGCAGTAGTTGAGTTAATTGTTTTAAGTAATGCGAACCTATGAGATCCTGCCGGTGCCGCAAGTTTTGGATCGCTCACTTTTAGAGAAGGGACCAAATGTCGGAGACTCCTGTAACGACGACGATTACGACAAAGCCGATGGAGAGTTTAAAGACCACTTCCGTGACCAGCTCTTGGAAGTGGAGAGGATACTTAGGGCGCGTTTTGACGGTCTCTCAGCTCATCACGGATTTCACCACGGTAGTTGCTTGTTATATGGCGAGCTATTGGATTTACGTGGGGCCCCTGCGCGGCTGGTCACCACAGACGATGCCCGAGTTTCTGGCGCTTTCGTTTTCGGCGGCTTTGCTTTACGCGGTTTTGCTTGAACGTGAAGGTCTTTATCGTCGTGAAATGAGCCTTTTGAACGTGAAAGAATTGAGGGGCCTTTTTCACGTGGGGATTTATGCGGCCGCCCTGATTTTGAGCGTCTCTTTCTACATTCGATCGATCAGCTTGTCGCGCGTGACTCTTACGATAGCGCTTATCCTTACGCCGGTGATTTTGTACCTGCAGCGCCAGTTTTTTTATTGGCTCCATGTGAGGTTGCACAGCCAGGGGCTCGCTCAGCGCCGAGTGCTGATTTACGGCGCCGGCAATATCGGAACACATCTTGCGAAGAGGCTCTTTCAGAGCCCGTCACTAGGATTGTTTCCCGTGGGGTTTCTTGACGATGATGCCTCAAGGCATGGGAGCATTTTAAAGTGGAAAGGTTCTTGCCCACGCGCTGGAGTGAAGGTTTTAGGAGGTGAAGAGACACTCAAGTCCTGGAAGAACCTGGGCGTTGAGTTGGTCTTGATCGCCATTCCTTCAGCTAGCTTTGAACGGAACAGGAAACTTGTTGAGCTCTGCGTGGAAGAAGGCCTTGAATACGCCATCGTTCCGAACGCCTATGAGAAGTTCATCCAAAGGGTTGAGGGAGTCGAGATCGGGGGCATTCCTCTGATTCGCCGTAGGTCGCGCAAAACGAGCTTGATTTATTTGGCGATGAAGCGGCTCCTCGATTTTACCTTGAGCGTCGTTTTTTTGGCTTTGCTCTCGCCACTGGTATTCTTCATTGGGCTCGCCATAAAACTTGATTCAAAGGGACCCATCGTTTTCAAGCAGAAGCGTGTCGGACAAAACGGAAAAGAATTCACCGTCTATAAGTTTCGCAGCATGTACACCGAAGCTCCGAAGTACGCGCACACCCCGGCTGATCCCTCTGACCCGCGCATCACTAAGGTGGGTCGTTGGCTACGACGCACAAGCCTTGACGAGCTTCCTCAATTGTTCAATGTCTTCCGTGGCGATATGAGCATCGTAGGCCCGCGTCCTGAGATGCCGTTCATTGTAGAGAACTATGGGCCCTTAGAGCGCCTTCGGCTTGAGTGCAAACCTGGCATTACGGGTGTCTGGCAAATCAGTGCGGTGCGCGGTGAACCCATTCACGCGAATATCGAATACGACTTGTTCTACCTCGAGAACCGATCAGTGCTTTTGGACGTCGCGATTATTATCAAAACAATCCTCTCTGTGATACGAGGAGTAGGAGCCGTTTAAAAAGGACGAGAATCTATTGAGAACGCTAATTACAGGCATCACGGGAATGATTGGTTCGCACTTCGCGAATGCGACTCGCAGCAAAGGTTGGTCGACATTTGGCCTAGCGAGGAATAGTGCTTCAAGCAGGTTGGCTGCGGTGCCCGAAGAAAACGTCTTTCGTTGCGATATCCTGGACCGCGATGCTTTGGATGAAGTCGTGGCCAAGGTGAAGCCTGATCTTGTGATCCACATGGCGGCTCAAGCCTTCAACGGGATTTCTTGGCAGGCGGAAGAAACCACCCATCATGCGAATTACCTGGGGACGATGGCGGTTTTGAGAAGTTGCCGAAAGACGGTTCCAAAAGCAAAAATCATTCTTGCATGCAGTAGCGCAGCCTATGGCGACGTGAAACCCGAAGATTGTCCTCTTGTGGAAGACCGTTTGCTCAAGCCGATCACGCCTTACGGCGTGAGCAAAGCAGCGACAGAGTGCCTTGGTTATCAATATTTCGCGAACTACAAGATGGATGTTTATCTTCCAAGGCTCTTCATCCACGTCGGAACCGGCCATCCTCCGGCCACGGCCATTCAGAATTTCGCGCGCCAGCTCGCGCTGATTGCAAAGGGCGTCTTGCCCCCGGTCATGAAAGTAGGCGCGCTCACGACGGCCCGTGACTTCATCGACGTGCGTGATGGAGTAGAAGGCATGATGCTGATGTTAGAGCGCGGTGCGCCGGGCCAGCCGATGAATATTTGCACGGGCACGGCTTTTAAAATCTCAGATATCCTTCGAATGCTCGTAGAGATTTCAGGGTTGAAGGTTGAGGTGACCTCAGACCCAAGTTTGCTTCGGCCCTCAGATGAACCACTGCTTTTGGGTGACAATACGAAGCTAAAGGCGTTAGGGTGGCGGCAACGCTATTCGATGAAACAAACCTTAGAAGCAGTCTATGCCGATTGGCTTGGTCGCGTATAACGAGGAGGGTCTAAAATGGCGGCGAGAGTCGAACCGTTCGAATCCGTTTCTATCATTTTGCCCATCATCAACGAAACGCACTCTTTGGTGACCACGGTTGATGTGATCGAACAGATGTGCGATTCAAAAGACATCAAAGAATACATCGCTGTCGTGTGCGGTCGAACCACCAAAGACAGCCTTGAAACCTGCAAGGTTCTTCAAGAAAGGTTTGGCGCGAAATTTCGTCTGCACCATCAGAAGCTGCCCTTCATCGGTGGGGCGATGAGGGAAGCCTTTGATTTGGCCGAGGGGTCACATACGATCATGATGTCGACCGATCTTGAGACGGATCCACATGTCGTGCGGAATTTCATTGTAGAGGCTAAGCGCCACCCTTCTTCGATTATTACGGCGTCGCGCTGGATCAAGGGCGGAGAGTTTCATGGGTACAATCCCGTGAAACTCGCGGCGAACTATGCGTTTCAAAAAATCTTCGCGTTGCTTTACAGCAGCAAACTCACGGACTTGACTTACGCCTACCGGATATTCCCGACCTCACTCTTGCAATCGATCGCTTGGGAAGAACTCAAGCATCCGTTTTTCCTTGAGACGGTGATCAAACCCCTGCGCTTAGGCGTGAATGTGATTGAAATCCCTGCGGTTTGGAAAGCGCGCACCGAGGGAGAATCTCAAAATCCGTTTTTGAATAATTTTGTGTATTTTCGCATTGCGCTCAAAGTGAAGTTTTATCCTCGCGAAAGGATTTTGCAGAAGCACGCTTAAGGTTATGAAAGAAAAACTCGCTGTTGTCGTCACTTCGATTTCGAAACCCAATGATGTGCTTGAGGCGCTGGCTGACGGCTGCAGGAAAAGGGGCCATCAATTCATCGTAGTTGGTGACCGCGCAAGCCCTCCTGATTTTCAGCTCGCGGGCTGTGAGTTCTACGGCTTGGATGAGCAGCGCGAGACCGGATTCAAGTTCGCTCAATTATGCCCCGAAAAACATTATGCCAGAAAGAACATTGGTTATCTTTTGGCGATACGTGATGGAGCCACCATCTTGGCCGAAACCGATGATGACAACATCCCGTATGAAGAGTTTTGGGCGGAACGCAAGCGGGCCCAACGGGCCCAGGTGATTCAAAAAAGTGGCTGGGTCAACGTTTATAGGTATTTTAGCGACAAAAACATATGGCCTCGAGGGCTGCCTCTAGATCAGGTGCTAGCGGATCTTCCGGCCTTTGAAGCTTTGAAGCCTGAAGAAAAGACATGTCCCATTCAACAAGGGCTTGCCGATGACAATCCTGATGTTGATGCGATTTACCGTTTGGTGATGCCGCTTCCTCAGTTTTTCCGGAAAGATCGAAGCGTGATCCTAGCTGAAGGGGCGTGGTGTCCATTTAACAGTCAAAATACGACTTGGTGGCCCGAGGCGTTTGCCCTGTTGTACTTGCCTGCCTATTGTTCGTTTCGCATGACTGACATTTGGAGAAGCTTTGTTGCTCAACGAGTCGCGTGGGAATACAAATGGCCCATCCTTTTTCATGCTCCGACGGTGTGGCAGAAGAGGAATGACCACAACCTCATGCGCGATTTCAAAGATGAAGTGCCGGGTTATTTGAACAATAGCGCCTTGTGTGAAGCGCTCATGGGCTTAAAACTTTCCAACGAACAATCGCGTATCGGAGAAAATTTAAGGCTTTGCTACGAAAAGCTGGTGTCGCTTGGCTTGGTTGATGGCAAAGAGCTGGAGTTGGTGGATGCATGGCTCTCGGATCTTCGGCTTGCGTCGAGATGATGGCGGGCGAACCTGGGATCTTGGCTTCAAGATGCCCTCTACCATAGGTGGGCGAGCATGCGTTTGATTTTCAAACAGCCTGATGTGCTGTTTTTTCTGGCGATTTTTTCGTTATCTGCGGCAATCATACTCGGTTTTCCCCAAGACATCCGATTTGACCAGCAGCTCATCCGTTACGTCTTTTCATTCAAAGACTTTCCCTCGTTCGATGATGGCGTCATCTCTCATTTGATTGCGGGTTTTTACAATCGATTCGTTGCTCCCAGTGCCGAGAGTTTGAACCAACATTTCCGCTTTTTAGCAATGACCGGTTTTTTGACCTCTGCGTTTTTGCTCTGCAGGTTGGTCGTTCGTGATTGGCGCTTGCGCTGCATCTTCTTGGCGTTTTTAATGCTGTCACGTTTGCCGTTTTTATGGCTCAGTACCGAGCTTTTCACCGCGACGGCGTTTTGTGTGGCTTTGATTGGAATGCTCGAAAACTGGAAACCTCATTGGCTTGCACTGGCGCTGGTTATGCTGGCCAACACGAAGCCCGATCTGATCTTGGTTGCCACGGCGCTTTTGGGATACGCGGTTTTCTTTGAACCTTCGCATAAGAGGCAGCGCTTGAGATTGGTCTCGTGTTTTATAGGGTTTGAGGTCTTGCTTTGGATCCCTGGTTTTATCGCGAATGGGAATCAGTTTTTCGGAAACCGGGGCTTCATGGCTTTTGCCCAGCACTATTCTGATTTGGTTTATCCCCATCAGGCCGCCGCTCAGGCGGCCGATCCGTGGTTGCAACCCGAAAAGTACATGGAGCGGATTTTTCCAAAAGCGCAATCGATACGGGATCTGGTCTTGCATTACCCGGTGAAGTATTTTGATTTTCTGACCCTCTCCCTTGGAAAGGGTTTTAAGAACCTGATCCGGCTCTTTGGCTTCTTGGCTTTGCTCTTCCCGATGCGCATCGCCTTTTTGAATAGGATGCCATTGACCCGTTTCGAGAAAATCGTGGGGATTACGCTCGTGGGTTTTGTTCCGTTCTTTTTGCTCTCGTACCCTCACGTGAGGTATATGACGAGGTATTACCCGGCTTTTGTGATTCTTTTGGCGGCATGGACGGAGAGATTGCCCGATCCAAAGAAAGGCAAAACCCATATCAAGAGATATGCTTATGCTACGATGGCAATGGCGTTGGCCTTCCAAGCCTTTTTGTTCTTCCGCGACCTGCATGCCTTGAGCTTTGGCGGTTACTTTTGGTTTCCGGATTGATGAGAGGAGCAACCTATCAGTGAAGCGATTTGACGGAAAAGTCGTGGTGATCACCGGGGCTGCTTCAGGCATTGGAAGAGCGACGGCGCTGGCCTTTGCGCGGGAAGGCGCGAAACTTTACCTTACCGACATCAATCAACAGGCGCTCGAGGGATTCAAAGAGGAATTGCGGGCTAAGGGCGCTGCGGTTTCAGCGTGCGTCGTAGACTCTAGGGATCAGAGACAAATGCGACAATTTGCAGATGCTGTTTCGCAAGCCGAAGGGCGCGTAGACGTGCTCTGCAATAACGCCGGTATCGGTTACGGCGCGCCAGCAGGAGAGCAAACGCTCGAAGACTGGAAGAGAGTGATCGACATCAACCTTTGGGGGGTTATTCATGGGATCCATGCTTTTCTGCCGGTGCTCGAGAGGCAAGGGGGCGATGCGCATATCGTGAACGTGGCGTCGATGGCGGGCCTCATCGGGTTTCCGGGCCTAAGCGCCTATTGCACAACCAAGTTTGCGGTCGTGGGCTTGAGCGAGAGCCTGGCCGCGGAACTTGCGGTAAAACACATTCGAGTGACGGCGATTTGCCCGGGCGTCGTCAATACCGCTATTGTCGAGAGCGCTTCAATCGCGCATCAGGGACGTTTTGCGAAAGATTCTGTTGCGCGATTTTATCAGCGCTTCGGGGCAAACCCAGAAAAAGTCGCTCGCGATATTCTGAAAGTTGTCGGAACCGCTGTGGTGATCAAGCCTTCGGTTGCAGGGCCGGCTTGGCTACTCTGGTGGCTTAAGCGCCTCTCAACGCGCATTTATGGGACCGTAGCGAGGCATTTAGCGCGAAACTTTTTAGAATAAAGCCTATTAGTTCAATAGACTAGACTAGTTGAGGCAGTTCGTTCGATCTGGCCATATTTATTTAGGATTTCTGCAACTAAAGATACTGTTCCATCGTCATGAAATGAAGTTTGTAGTTTGAATACATTTTTTTCAAAACTTGGTCGAGGCAGGTCAAAAAGCCAGGTGATCGGAATACCATCTTGAAGATTGATCTCATTTGAGGTGAACAAAGCTCCGTTCGAAGTCGCCTTTGCACTCAAAAGAAGTTCTTCTGCTCTCGCCGTTCCGAACTCAGGGATGTAAAAAGTTGCCACTGCTTTCAGGGGCTTTCCAGGTTCATTGGTAAAAGAGACATGCATGTTCATCTTGTTGTAAATTTTATTCTGGTTCTGGCGGTATGCAGGAGGTTTTGGTCGATCATAAGTATAAACTGGTATTTCAAAGGCGAAAAAAGCAGTTCTCAGATGAATTGAAGTCCTCATCGCGTCGATGCGTTTTTCTGCCGAAAGTTGCTCTGTTAGCGGTAGGTATTCTTTTAGAATCTCTCGGCGCGTCTCATATAAATTCTCGAGTGTTTCTCGCACCTTCGTCGTCCCACCAGGTACGAGGAGCGTAAAGCAGGATCTTAATAAATCATGTTGGTTCCAGATACTTTTGTTTACTTTCCCTAATTTTTCTTGAACTTGATCAAAGCGAATGTGAAGGCTGCTTGGGTCATTCGCATGGGCCAGGATCGGAGAAACCAGTAAGCTAAACAGAATAAGTTCTTTTTGAAACATGGTGCACTGCATTATAATAAAGGCTTTTGATTGTAAATATCTTAAATTTTGATTTGCGTTGCCTTCAGATCCGTCATCGATCGGCCTCAAAATCGTTCATGTTTTCCAGGACAGGTCGCCCAGACTTGTCGTAAGGTGTATCCAGAATGGCTAAAACATTTCTTGTCACTGGCAGCGCCGGCTTCATTGGGTTTCATCTCTCAAAGAGGCTTTTGGAGCAAGGCCATCGTGTCGTGGGTTTTGACAATCTCAACGATTATTATTCGGTAGAGCTCAAGCAAGATCGAAACGACCAGCTCAAGGGCTATTCCCGCTATTCTTTTATTCAGGCGGACGTCAGCGAAAAGAGCGCGGTATCAGATGTTTTTTCAAGGCATGAGTTTGATACCGTGTTTCACCTCGCGGCCCAGGCTGGCGTGCGTTACAGCCTTGAGAATCCTGAGGCCTATCTTAAGAGCAATATTGACGGCACTCTCACTATTCTTGAGGCCGCTCGCCATTCCAAAACAAAGCCCCATCTTTTGATCGCCTCCTCAAGCTCGGTCTATGGGCTTTCGCAGCACTATCCTTTCAAGGAAGACGATCCGGCGGATCGACCCGTGGCGCTGTACGGAGCGACGAAAAGGGCTGATGAACTCATGGGCCATTCTTATTCCCATCTCTTCGGTCTTCGTGTCACTATGCTCAGGTTTTTCACGGTTTATGGGCCTTGGGGAAGGCCTGACATGGCGCTGTTCAAGTTTGTGCGCGCGATTCTCGGGGGCGAAGAGATCGAAGTTTATAACAATGGCGATATGATCCGCGACTTTACGTATGTGAGTGACATCGTCGATGGTATTGTCGGGTTGGCTGAAAACCGAACTAAACCCGAGCATCCACTCTATGACGTCTTCAATATTGGATGCGCTAAGCCGCGAACCTTGATGGAATTCATTCGCGCGATCGAAAAGAGCGTCGGAAAAAAAGCCAAGATGAAGATGATGCCATTTCAGGCCGGAGATGTTTACAAGACATACGCAGACGTCAGCAAATTAAGAGAGATCTGCGGCTACACCCCGAAGGTTGGCATTGAAGACGGTATTGAGAATTTTGTCCGCTGGTACGTTGAGTATTACAAAGCTTGAGCCGGCTTGTAAAAAAGTTCGAGAGCGAAGAAGCTGAAGAGGAGCCGACTAAAGCGTACGAAAAGTACGCTGCAGGAGCGCCCGATGAGGATGATGAAGCTATTCGAGCTTTTTTACAAGCCAGCCTACATGGAGCAGTGGTAGACGGTGTGGAATACGTCTATCCCATGCCGCCTATTGAACAGCTCGAACTGTGAATAGATTTCGACCTTCTTGAATCCTGAGGCCAACAGCGCGTTTTTAAGCGTTTCGGGATAGAAATAGAAAAAAGCTCCGCCGCTTTTATTCCCGACATACTCAACCCCATGGCTAGGATCAATGACTGGAAGGCGCAGGGCTTTCCTAAGGACTTGATACATCGACCGGTTGTAGCGGCCTAAACGTTTCTCATTGCTATGGGCGAGGATGCATTGACCTTTGGTCACGGAAGCCAGGTTTTCAAGTGCTTCTAAAGGGTTCTTTAGGTGTTCAACCAAATCTCCACAGAACACGAAGTCATACTTCTTGCCTAGCGTGTGCAAGTCGTAAATGTTCAGCTTTTGATGCTGTACCTTTGATTTTTTCAAGGCGATCGCCGCAAGGAGTTGGTGTCCCACAGGTACGCCGAGGCTGCGGTAAACGTCAGAGTAAGCCGCGTTCTTTTGATTAAAGTTCTTGTACTTGTCTTGGTAACTGTCGATCTTCGCGGGCGATACGTCAGTAGTGACGTTGCCATCGTAAGGATTGTTGTCAACAGCCGTGACTTGGCCTCCGCGCCGTTCAAATTCAAACGAGAAAAAACCATCGCTTGATCCGACATCAAGCACTGTTTTTCCGGAAAGCGACTCTGGAAAGCCATACTTGGCAAGAAGCGAGTTGTGATCGTAGAGACCAGAGGATTTCAAACCCGAGCCCAAGTCAATGGTATGGTACCAGTTGGTGTTTTTTACGAACTCTGAAATCCGTTGAGCATCTAGCTTTGAGCCAGTCGTTGATTCACGCGTTGCTTCTGTGTCCATAGGGTTTCAGAACTATCCCAGCTCTGAATTAAAGTAAAGAACCCTGCTTTTTCGAGCCACGCTCATATTGATAGGCCCACCCCAATCCCATTCCCGCAAAGAGCCAGAGCAAGACGCAGTTCTGCGGAGATTCGAATCCGACATTGAAAAATGCATAGACCATTCCGTTGATAGGAACGAAAACCAACGCAAGTCGAATGAGTATATCAAGAGAGCCGCTTTCATTTCCCTGCGGTGGCTTGAGAATGCGTTTGATTCTGAGCACCCAAAAAGCCGGGATCAATGAGAAGAGCACCAGCCCAACGACGCCCATTCGAGCCAAGATCGAAAGATATGAATTATGGGGCCCCGCAACAGGAGATGCGCTCCGTAAACGCGGAAAGTTGGCCACGCTCTCCCAGCTGTTCGGCATGTCCTCTTCAAGAAAACTTGGGATCTCAGGAATGAACCCGATCCCCAAAATGGGGTTGAGCTTCCAATCCGCAAGCGCGGTTTTCCACCAAAATTTTCTCGAACGCATTTGAAAGCTTTGAGGGTTGCCTTCGTAAGGAATGTCTTCTTTCTTTTGCATCGCCTCGAAGAATTGGTTGGAAAGTTTTCCCGAGAATTTTTCACGCCCGAAGGATTCAGCGGTGGTCGCATGGGGTTGGCTCAACGTGATAACGAGGAAGCCGGCGATTAAAAATGAAAGAGCGATCAGCATTGTTCTCAAAGGTTTGGCTTGAGGCCTAAATTTTGCCAAGATCCATGGCCCTAAGACGACCATCACAAGGCACAAAAGCAAAGTCGATCGCTGCATCTCTTTAAGGTGCCACAAGACCCAAAACGAGCTGAAGGCCATCAGAGCAACCGCCAATGCAAGCACTGCCTTCTTGAGACGAGCCTGCCATTTTGACTTTGAACTCAGCATATCCTCAATCAAAACGAGTAGGGGCAAGACAAGCAGCGGTCCCAGGCTGAAATTGATCACTCCCCACTGTCTGCCATCCGTCCGGAATGGGTTGGGTAAAGCGTTTGCCACGAGAAGCGCGATCACCAGCGTCTTAGTCCAGGGCCTGCCGAGCCAGGCGACCCATGCCCCGACGCTCATCCACAAAAATGGGTAAACGAATAAAATAGCATGTTGCACGAAACGCAACGGAGTGCGGCTATCCGCGCGAAGAGATTCAAAACCAAAGACCAAGTCATGGCTAAACAGCAAGATGCCCCACGAGAAGAATACAAGCGGTGTCAGCAAGACCTTCATCAAATAAGACATCGGGGGAAAATCTCTTGTCGCGACGACGACTGCGGCGAAAAAACAAAACAGTGCGTCAAGCATGAATAGAGGACCAACCCGAAGTTTGGCGAAACCCCCGTAGAAATAAGTTACGCCCACGGTTGCAATGATCACGGACGAAAACGCCAGCCAGCGACAGGTTCTAGAGGCTTGAACCGATTTCAAATGCGTATTCCTTCGATCAGAGAACTCAAGTCTGAACAGAAGCGGTTGAAGCCCAGGCGGTTTTGGAGATTTCCTTTCTGGGTCGAGTCGATTGACTGGCTCCCTAGAGCTTCTTGCACGGCTCTCGCCAAATCTTGAGGGTCGCCCGCTTTTGCCAAATGACCCGGAAAATCTCCGGTCGCGAGCCACGACGTGGAATCAAGCGCCGGAACGACACAGCGTTTTCCCTGGAAAAAGGCTTCAAGCGCAAAAGTTGAAAGCGTTTCATTGCAGATCGACGGCAAGACGGCGATGCGCGACTGGCCAATAAGGTCGAGCACAGTTTCGTGCGATACCGCACCTAAGAAGGTGAGGTTCTTCAGCTCACTCACTGCCGCGGTTACCATAGGGCGCTCAGGGCCATCGCCTACGATGAGAAATCTCACGTTAGGCAGCAAGCGAATGGTCGCGATCAATTCGTAGATCCCTTTTTCTTCCGACAGTCTTCCCGCGTAGATTACGTCATAGTGATCGCTAGCCGAAGGATAGGCGTCTTTGGTCTTTGGCACTGCGGGCGTCTCAAAACGAAAGACAGGGTTGAGAATGTGGATCACGCGTTCCTTGGGAATGCCTAGCTTCACGAGCTCAGCTTGGAGATATGGTGATGGGGCCACGAAACGTTGAATGGCCCTTGAATACAGCTCTTCGAGGCGAAGTTCAGTGAGGGCTAGGGAATGGTAGATGCTTTTCTTCCAGCTGCCGTTGCAATTGTGGAGGATGGGCCTCCACGCCACTTTAGACGTGAAACAGTCCTTGCAGATTTTCTTGTTCCTCAAAGCCAAGCCATTTGTGCAGAAAAAACGATGGTTGTGAACCGTCATGACCAAGGGGATGTTGCGCCTGATAGCCCACCTGAAGAAACGCGGTCCTAAGATTGGGAAGACATTGTGCAGGTGAATATAGGCGGGCTGCGTGTCTTCCCATAATTTTTCAACCCCGGGGCTTGAGTCGACCGGCGCAAGTGAAGCGAGCGATTTGAGCAGGAGAGAGCCGGGTGGATTCCTGTCTTCAGGATAAAGCACCGGAGTAACCCCTATCTTTCGGTAGCCTTGCACCAGCGCGTCGACGTGGACATCTTCGCCTCCACGGTGCTCGTAAGGCACATGTACGATGAGAACTTTCATTTCTTTGAAACACTCCGTATGGGCGAAATTAAATCAAATGAGGTTAAAACACAAAAGCTAAAGACAGGCGCCGGGATAAGCCATTGAAGAAGCAAAATGTTTCATGCATAAACAGGGAAATGCCATCACTGACGCTGAAGAAGCTGCTCGCAATCGCAACCGTGTATTCTATTTTTTGTTGGGTTGGCTTTGTTGCGCGGGGCGACTACTACCATAAACAGTCAGACCAGTTTTATTACCTCTCGCTTGCTGATTCCCTGAGGGAAACGGGCGAGATGAAGGCTCGAATCGCGATTGAAGGCGAGGAAGGCACCATCCCTCCGACTGCGAACACGGGTATCGCTCTTTTGATGTACCCGCTCTCTAGCTTAAGTTTTGACGCCGTCTGCATCAGCTTGTCTGTGTTTTATCTGATTCTGCACCTGTCATCGGTTTTCCCGCTTTCAAGGCTTCTTTTGCACTTTGGGGTGAGCGCGAAAATATCTCATTGGGTGATTCTTCTTTATTTCCTCTCATTTCCCCTCACCCTTTATAAACTAAGGCCCGTGAACGAAGGCGCTTCGTTTGCCCTTATTCATTGGTTTTTGTATTTTTTGTTCGTAGATCGCAAGCGCTACTGGTTCTTGCTGTTTGCCCTTCTTGCTCCGATTTTTCGGGTGCATATCGTGGCAACCGAATTGGCTGCTTTGGCAACGTCGATTTTTAACCGGTCCAAGCAAGTGGCCTTGCGGGCGATCGCTTCCATTGGCGCAAGCGTCGCGGGGCTAGGGATTTATTCGCTCTTATTTCCGTTTCACCAAAAAGGCTTGGGCCAACCTTTGGAACGCGAGAGCGTCATTGTGCCAGCGATTTTAGAGACTGCCGTCGCCTTGCTTCACTTGATGGTACCTGAAAGCGCATTCACCTTGGCTTTTGGTGACCAGCGACGGGCGGTAGAAACCCTCTTGGGGCTTCTTGCCTTGATTGCTGTGCTTTATTCTTTTTTGCGCAATCTTCGGAAAGAATCCAATAAAGAGCTTCATTTCTTTGGGCTGGCGGTCTTTGGGTTCTCGGTTCTTTTTTTGCTGGGCTCGACGACTGTTATCGCGCGTTTTTTCACGGTCGCGTATTTCTGGATTTTGTTGGCTCTTGTAGTCTTTTTCAACCAACTGAGCCCCAAGGCGGCGACTTTCTTCTCGGGTGCGCTCATCGCATTGAATGTCGCGCTTGTTGCGGCGTTCTTGTCTACGAAGACGACGAACCCGCTTTATCGCGAGTTCGAGGATGTGAAGAAGTTGGCGCCGAAGGCGAAAGACTATGCGCACGTCTACTTTGACCCTGAGTTTCGTTTCAATTCACGCTTTCTCTACGGGTATCTGCGTCGTCCGGCTTGGGTTTTAGACAAGCTGCCGCCGGAAGAAAGATTTGTGTATGTATCGCGGGAACCGTCCCGAGTTTTGAAGAAACTCTCGTTTTGCAAATCAGAGATATTTAGGGCGGATGCTTTGAGTCTCGTGAACTTCGATTGCGCGCCTCGATAGCGCGCTAGTGCCCATGTTTGAGCTTTTTCGATCAGCTTGTCTATGCTAGGCTGTGGTCTCAGAAATGTTCTAAGATTACGAATGGTTGCGCGAGCGTGTCGCAAAGAGGGGAACGATCCATGGTCAAATCAAATGATGATGTGCTTTTGCTGACAGGGTCGAGCGGCGGCCTTGGTCTTGGTTTGGCTGAGAACTTCTTAGAGCAAGGGCATCGCAACATAGCTTTTCAATATCGATCTTCAGACACGAAACTTAAAGACCTTCTCGCCAAATATGATCTCTCGCCGGAGAGGCATCTTTTTAAGGCAGACCTCACCCGGGAAAATGAAGTCCGCCAGATGAGAGAAGGCATCGAGTCCAAGCTCGGTCCTGTTTTCGGGTTGGTGAATCTCGCGGGTGCCTCCTCGAATGGAATGAGCTGGAAGCTGACTTACGAAGAATTTCAATCGGTGGTGAATGCGAATCTTGGCGCGACGTTCTTGTGCTCAAAAGAATTTATTCCAGGCATGCGGGCGGCCGGACGAGGGCGGATCATCAATGTCTCTAGCGTAGTTGCCTTTACCGGAGCGCCAGGAGCATCTCATTATAGTGCTGCGAAGGCTGCCATCATTGGACTAACCCACTCATTAGCTCTTGAACTTGCTGGTAAAAACATCACGGTCAATGCATTGGCACTAGGTTATTTTGATCGCGGCTTGATTGATTCGGTGCCCGAAGAGATCCAACAGAAGATCAAAGAGAAGATCCCAGCTTCTCGGTTTGGAAACCCGCAAGAGATCTCTGGGATGATGGATTTTTTGCTGAGTGAGGGTGGGGCTTACACGACAGGTCAGGTTCTTCATATCAATGGCGGGCTTTACTTCTAACTCTTATGCACTATCGAGACTTTGAAGCTTCTCAGCATCTCAGTGAGCAACGGCAGCTTTTCTCGGATTGTTTCCCGGAGTCTCATCTTGCAAGCATTGGTTCAACCGAACATTATCAATGGAAGTTTCGAGGATTAAACGCGACCAGGCCTTCTTATGAGTACGCGGCCTTCGATGAAACGCGTTTGGTAGGGTATTACGCTGCCCTTCCTTATCGTTATAGGATCAACGGGAAGAAGGTCCTTTGCGGAGTTGTCTGCGACGTGATGACGCATTCTTCTTCTAGGGGAAAGGGAATTTTTACGGCACTAGGACGCCATTCCTTGAACCAGCTCCAAGCGGAAGGGATAGGCTTCGTTTCAGGCTATCCCATTCGACCTGAAGTTCTGCCGGGCCATTTGAAGGTAGGATGGAAAGTGGCTTTTTCGCTCCCTCTTTATATCAAAGTGTTGCGGGTGAATTCGGCGCTGAAGAAGGCCGGGCTGGAAGGCTTCGCGCCTTTTTGCAACGGGTTGGTCATGGGTGTTCGGTTGGTTCAGTCAATTCCCGCTCTCTTTCGGCGTAAAGATTCCGATGGCTTCGAAACCCGGGTTTTTGAAGTTGAGGAATTCTTGGGGCTGTCTGAGTACGACGCTTTTTTTTCAAGATGGAGCGCTCAATTTCAAAATGTCCTGCAAAAAGATTTGGAATTCTTGAAATGGCGGCTGCGAGCCCCCGGTGCGGCCTACCGGGTTCTGACGGTTTGGAGCGAGGGCAGCTTGATTGCTGTCTCAATCGTAAGGAAGGTCGAGTTCAATAGCTTGCCTTGTCTTGCAGTCCTAGACCTCATGAGTTTGACACAAGAGGCGGCACCTTTGAGAGCGTTGCATGGCGCTTTAGAGCAAGAGTGCATCGTTCAGGGGGCTGAAACCATCGCCGTGATGATGAGCAGAACATCTGCCCGACGCGCAGGTCTTAGGGCCCATGGTTTTATCCGCAGCCCTAAGGGTTTTAAACTTATATTGAATCGATTGGATTCCGCTTTGAACCTCGATCAGTTGATGGAGGAAAAAAACTGGAACCTGATGTGGATCGACTCTGACGATTTATGATGAACCAACGACAATACAATGGCATTTTCATGTTCAGCGTTGATGTGGAAGACTTCCCGGTCATCAAAGATGGCAAAAGTTGTTATGCCGGACGCGTGACCGAGCTCACCGATCAGTACATCGAGTTTTTGCGGAAGAGGAAAATGCGCGCCACTTTCTTCATCCTAGGCGAAGTGGCTGAAAGAAATCCTGAGCTTGTAAGAAAGCTTGTTGATCAGGGCCATGAGATTGGTTGCCATGGTTACGCACATGTGACGCTCGACAAACAGAACCCAGGGGGTTTTGAGGCCGATCTCACCCGGGCGCTCGAAGTTTTGCATCAAGCGGGTGCGACGAAGGTTTGGGGTTACCGCGCGCCTTTTCTTTCGATTACGCCGAAAACGGTTTGGGCTTACGATGTTTTAAGCAAGCTTGGTTTTCGATATTCCAGCTCGGTGATGCCTCATTATAATCCTTCTTTTGGCTGGCCCGATTTTGGTGAACGACCTCGTAAACAGGGCCAGATTTGGGAATTGCCCGTGAGTCTGATGCCTTCGCTTCCTCTTGCCATCCCTGTTGCCGGAGGAGTGTACTTTCGGATGCTTCCTTTCCGCTATATTTCCCGTGCTTTTCGGCTGCATTTAAAGCAAAACAAACCCGTGTTTGGATACTTTCATCCCTATGACATTGACTGGGAGTCAGAGAGCAAGCAGTGCGCTTGGCTGCAGCGGAATCCGCTGTTCAATTTCTTCATGTTTTACAACCGCAAGGCGATGTTGAGCCGTCTAGAGCGGGTGATGCAGCAGGGGTTCGAGATCTTGCCTTACTCTGAGTTCCTTGCAAAACATGCGGCTGGAGTTGCACTATGAGTGAATTGCCTGTTTTGATTATTCCCGCATACCAGCCGGAACGGCGACTTGTTTCTCTTGTCGATGATTTGTTGGCGAGCGGATTTCCGTCGATTCTGGTCGTCGATGACGGTTCAGCCCCAGAGAAGACCCCTATCTTTGACGAGCTCCGAAAGAAGAATGGGGTGAGCGTTCTCTCTCATGCCGTGAATCTTGGCAAAGGAGCTGCTCTCAAGACCGCTTTCAATCACATCCTTGTCCATATGAAAGAGAGTTTCGGAGCCGTGACGCTTGATGCTGACGGCCAACACTTGCCGGCGGATGTCTTGAAAGTGGCCGCCGGTTTGAAGTCCAATCCGAACTCGCTCATCTTGGGTTCACGGGACTTCAAAGAAGGCGTGCCGCTCAAAAGCGCTTTTGGAAACACGCTTACTCGCCATGTCTTTCATTTTCTCATCGGAAAAAAGATCAGGGACACCCAAACGGGTTTGAGAGGCATTCCTTCCTCTTTGATGCGCGATCTCTTGGTCGTGCCATCGAGCCGGTATGAATTCGAGCTGGATATGCTGGTCATTGCGACGGGCAAGCGCGTGGCTTTGATCGAGGTCCCTATTTCAACAGTTTATATTGATGGAAACCGCGGTTCCCATTTCAACCCGTTGCTGGACTCGCTCCGCATTTATTTCGTTTTCTTGCGTTTCGTATTTTCTTCCCTCTTGACCTATTGCGCGGACCTCGTCGTTTTCACAGTGGCGTACGCTTTGGCGCACAACATCTTCTTTAGCGTCGTTGTCGGGCGAGCGTCTGGCGCGGCGGTGGGCTTCATGACATCGAAATCTTTCGTGTTCAAGTCCGAGAAGAACGCCAAAGAAACGCTGGTGAAGTTTTTCTTGCTCTGGTTGAGCTTGCTCGGGATTTCATATGGACTCATGATCCTTTTTGTCGAAGCGCTCAGATTCAATGTCTATGTCTCGCGCGTGACGGTGGATTCGGTTCTGTTCGTTTTCAACTTCTTGGTGCAAAGGGATCTTATCTTCGGTGAGCGCGGCGGATCTTTTCAGAAATTCGCCTCTAAGAGGTTTCTGTGAGCCAGCAAAGACGTCGCATGCTGGTTTTTGAACTGAATGAGTTCAATCTAGGGCTTCTTTCCAAGGCGGCCGAAGAATTGTCGTTAACCCATGTCCAGCGCATGCTTGCGATGAAACGCACCCAGCTTCGCACTCAAGACCGTTATGAAAGCGATTATCTTGAGCCTTGGGTGCAGTGGGTTTCGGTGCATACGGGTACGCCATCGACGGTGCACAAGATAAAACACCTGGGCGACGTTCCTCATCTGCATACGCCTCAAGTCTGGGCTGAGCTTTCCAAGCATCATATTACCAGCGGAGTTTGGGGAGCGATGAACGCCGGGAGGGCCAATGCCGAGTCGTGCCTATTTTTCTTGCCAGACCCCTGGACCTTTTCGGAAGACGGTTATCCGCAGTCGCTCAGCAGGCTGCTTGATCTTCCGCGGTATGTTTCGAAGAACTACCTGAACCTTTCGAAATCGACGGTAGCGAAGAAGTTTTATGGATTTTTGAGCGCATTCCTATTTTCAAAAGTTGGGTTTTCTTTCCTTGCTGAACTGCCTTCTTTTCTTTGGAACACGCTGAAGTTCAAGGGCGAGCATTTCGTGTTCATTTGCTTCACTGAATACCTCTCATCCCTTCTTTTTCTTGAGTACAAGAAAAGGCATGACCCTGATTTGAGCCTCCTGTTCGTGAACAGCTTGGCTCATTTGCAACACCACCACTGGCACAGCGATTCGTATAAAGACAATGCGCGGCTTGGTTACGGGCTGAAGATGATCGACCGTCTTTTAGGCAAGATCTTCAAGGCGCTCAAAGAAGGCGAGGTTTTTGTCGCGCTCAATGGCCTTTCTCAGATGAATACGAATCATGAGAAGCCGTGGATCTTGTATCGCCAGCGCGATCAACTTTCTTTTTTGAGGCGAGTCGGGGTTTCTTACACCCATGTCGAACCTCACATGACCCACGACGCCCATATCTTTTTCGCAAGCCCAGAAGGCTGCCAGCGTGCAAAGGCGATCTTGGGGTCTGCGACCGTGAATCAAGAAAAGTTGTTCTTGGTCGAGGCTTACGCTGATGATCCGAAGAAGCTTTTTTACCGCATCCAATTCACCGATGAACTGCCTCATGATGCCGTTCTCGAGGTGGGCGGAAAGAGAGAAAGGTTTTTCGATCTTTTTGAGGCTATTGTGCGTCGGACGGGCAAACACATCCCGGTGGGCACTCTGTTCACGAATTCACTTGAAGTCCCGGACTCGATGGAAAACCATGAATTGTATGAGCACGTCCTGGGTTTTTACGGTGTTTCGCGCGATCGTCCTCAGCCTCGCCTGAAGGAATCGGCTGAATCAACGAGACTTTGAGTGCTTCGTGAGAACCACCATCGGATAGGCGCCATACCTTGTGGCAAGTCGTGGGAAAAGTTCCTCTAACTTCTGGATCGCTCGAAATGCAAGTTTGCCGAAAATCGGGTTTGAAGGAATCAATCTGCGCGAGTCTTGGGCGGTGAGTGTTCTCCAGGGTAAGAGCTCAACGCTGGTTTGGTCAGAAAATCTCTTCCACCACTGCAAGGGGTGGGCATGGTAGTAAATCGTTCCTGCCTCAGGTTTGGTCTCTGAAGAGCGCATTAGCCAACGTTTGGCCAGCGCCAGGAAACGGTCGGGATTCGCATAAATGATGATGATCTTGGTATTGGGTTTAGAAATGCGAATAAGTTGCCTCACAGCAGCTTCCTGCTGGCCTTTATCAATGTGGTAGATCGTATGCAGGCTCAATACGGCGTCAAAGTGGTCGTCAGGGAAGGGAAGTTCTAGAATGCTTGCGCAATGGTATTCGCCCAGCTCGCCCAGTTTTTTCTTGGCTTGGTCTAAAGCGTTCTGAGAAATATCCACGCAGACGCGCTTCTTAAAGCCCTTCGAGTATTCAAGGTATTCTGGGTATTGGATAGGTCCTGAGGCAGCATCCAAAATGCGTTCGCCGCTCGTCGGCAAGTGGTCAAGAAGCTTTCTTCGACAATGGCTTACATAGTCAGCAGCACAAGTCCTTAAATCTTCCCAGAGCTCAGCATCCGTACTGATGCCTTGTGAGTCAGTTTTCCAGCCTTTTTCATCATAGAAGTTTCGGACGCTATTTTCGGTCTCGAGGTCGCGCATTTCTCTGATCAATAAGATTTTTTTGTTCGGCTAGCAACGCAAATAGTGATCTGGTGAATTGATTTGACTTATTTTGACCCCGATTGATACATTTTCGCAAATGTCTGAAATCAAGACTACCCAGGTTTATACGCGAGAAGAAGCAGAACAGCTTTTGCGCATTTCAAAATCGACTATGATGCGCCTGATTCGAAGAAAGGTCATACGGGCTGCAAAGATCGGCGGACAGTACCGCATTTTAGGCGCGGAATTGCTGCGTCAATTTCATGGGTTTGAGCTAGACGTAAATAGCACGCGTGAAGCAGCCGGGAAAGGTGGCATGAACAATGTTTAATGGAAAATCTGTGTTGATCACGGGCGGGACGGGTTCATTTGGGAAGCGCTACACCAAAACCCTCCTCAACGAATACAAGTGCAAGAAAATCGTCATTTACTCGCGCGATGAGCTGAAACAATTCGAGATGCAGCAAGAGTTCAATGGCGATATCATGCGCTATTTCATCGGCGACGTCAGAGACTCGTCGAGGTTGCATCAGGCGATGCGCGGCATCGACTATGTGATTCACGCGGCTGCTCTGAAACAGGTGCCTGCGGCCGAGTATAATCCTACTGAATGCATCAAGACGAATATCCATGGCGCTGAGAATGTGATTGCCGCCGCGATTGCAAACGAAGTCGAAAAAGTAATGGCCCTGTCGACCGACAAGGCTGCCAAGCCTATCAACCTCTATGGCGCGACAAAATTGGCCTCGGATAAGCTTTTCGTTGCCGCCAATAATATCACTGGCGGGCATCGCACGAGGTTCGCGGTGACTCGATATGGAAACGTGGTGGGCTCAAGAGGTTCTGTCGCGCCCTTTTTCATCAAACAGATCCAAAATGGCGCTAAAGAGCTCCCGATCACGGATTCGCGAATGACGAGGTTTTGGATCACTCTTCAACAAGGGGTTGATTTCGTTTTGAAGAACTTCTCGCGCATGCAAGGTGGAGAGATCTTCGTGCCGAAGATCCCATCGATGCGAGTAGTTGATCTTGTTGAAGCGCTCGCGCCTGGCATGCCAACAAAAGTGATTGGCATACGGCCAGGCGAAAAGCTGCACGAGACCATGTGCCCGGCCGATGATTCGCATCTGACATTAGAGTTTGAAGATCATTTTGTGATCAGACCGACGATTAACTTTGTCCATGAGATCAACTACAACGTCAATGGCCTTAAAGAGTTGGGAAAACCGGTTTCAGACGGATTTGAATACAACTCCGGAACCAATGAGCACTTTCTCAACGTGAATCAGCTTAAAGACATGAATGTAGAATTTGAATGAAGCCGATTCCATACGCGAAACAATTCATCTCGCCCGAGGACATCCAAGCGGTTGTGGATGTTTTGCGCTCTGATTTCCTGACTCAAGGCCCGGCTATCTTGAATTTCGAGAAGGCTGTCGCCAAGTTTTGCGAAGCCAAACATGCTGTGGCCATTTCAAATGCGACGGCTGCCCTTCATTTGGCTTGCCTTGCGGTAGGGTTGAAGCCTGGCGAATGGCTCTGGACCGTGCCCAATACCTTTGTCGCTTCGGCCAATTGCGCGCTCTACTGCGGTGCCAAGGTCGATTTTGTCGACATCGATCCTGCCACTTACAATATCAGCATTGATGCGTTGAAAGCCAAGCTCGCGTCTGCCGAGCGCGAAGGGAAACTGCCGAGAGTTTTGGTTCCGGTGCACTTTTCAGGACAGTCGTGTGAAATGGCTGAGATCGCGGAGCTTGCGGAAAAATACGGTTTCGCGGTCATTGAAGACGCTTCTCATGCGATCGGAGGAGAGTACAAGAATCGGAAGGTCGGATCGTGCGCTTATTCCGATATGACGATCCTTAGCTTTCATCCCGTCAAGATCATCACGACGGGCGAGGGTGGGATGGTCTTGACCAATAACGCCGAGTATGCGGATCGCATTTCAAGGCTCAGGACCCATGGTATTACCCGGGACCCAAACCTCATGACTCATCCGGCTGAAGGACCTTGGTACTATCAACAAATTGAGTTGGGATTCAATTACCGGATGACGGATATCCAAGCGGCTCTTGGGCACAGTCAACTGAAGAACCTGAATGCATTCATCGATCGTCGAAGGCAGCTTGCAGAAAGGTACTTTGAGAAATTAGAGCACCTTCCGCTTCGTTTGCCGTGGCGACACCCCGATTCCCTCTCGGCGTTTCATCTCTTTGTGGTGCGGCTTAAACTTGATCAAATCTCGAAAACCCAAAGTCAGGTCTTTAAAGACTTGCATCGCGCTGGGGTGCTGGTGAATCTGCATTATATCCCGGTCCACTTGCAGCCCTACTACATGGCGATGGGATTTCATAAAGGGCAGTTTGCCGAGGCCGAGAAGTACTATTCTGAGGCCATGAGCCTTCCGATGTATGTGGGTCTTACGGAGGAAGAGCAAGACGAGGTGGTCTCTCGTTTGAGCGAGGTTTTGAAATGAAACTTGGCTTGGGTACCGTGCAGTTCGGCTTAAACTACGGTGTCTCAAACCGATCTGGGATCGTAGCGCCGTCCGAAGTGAAGAATGTACTGGCATGCGCTGCGAAGTCCGGCGCCGTTGGCTACCTTGATACGGCGACCGCTTACGGGAGCGCAGAAGAGGTTCTGGGTGCGACCCTTGAACAGAGGCACCCATTCAAGATCGTGACGAAAACCCCGACTTTTAAAGATTCCTTGATTTCTAGCGAGAGTGCCGACGAGTTGGAACGAAGTTTCAGGAAGTCATTGTTAAGACTGAACCAGACTGCAGTCTATGGCCTGCTTGCGCATCACGCCTCACCTCTTCTTGATCGCGATGGCGCGTTCTTGTTCGATCGAATGTTGAAGCTCAAAGAACAAGGCGTGGTGAAAAAGATCGGCGTCTCGGTTTACAGCGCCGAAGAAATAGATCGGGTCATTGAACGCTATCCTGTTGAGCTGATCCAAGCGCCTGTGAGTCTTTTAGATCAGCGTCTTGTGACCGGTGGGCACTTGGCGCGCTTGAACGAAAGAGGCATCGAAGTGCATGCCCGCTCTGTTTTCTTGCAAGGGCTTCTTTTGATGGAGGCCGATAATATTCCTCGGAACTTGGCTTCGATTCAAGAGCATTTGGGCAACTTGCGTGCTGAGGTCGAAGCACGGGGGCTGACGATGTTGCAGGCGGCGCTGGGTTTTGTATTGAATCTAGAAGCCGTGACGGCATGCTTGGTGGGTGTTTGCTCTTTAAGCGAGTTGAATCAAATCTTGGAAGCAGCCCGGTTGGCGCAAGAAAAGAAATTTGAGATCTCAGGCGTCGCAGCAAGTGCCGCTTGGGACGATGAGAGGGTGTTGAACCCATTTTTTTGGGAGAAGTATGCTTAAAAGATGCGTGAAATGCGGTTTGCCAGAGACCTACGAGACGATCGAATTCGACGCTTCAGGGGTCTGCAATATTTGCCGCCAAAAAAACTTCAAAGATGCTTCGATCGACTGGAAGGCGAGGAAGGTGATGTTCGATCAACTCGTTGAAGAGTATCGAGGCAAATATGAATATGATTGCATCGTGCCCTTCTCGGGCGGGAAAGATTCGACGTTCACTTTGAATTATCTGATGCGCAAGTACAAACTCAAGCCTCTTGTCGTTCAGTTCAATCATGGGTTCATGCGAGAGAATCTGCTGAAGAACAACGAACGGACCTTCAAAAAACTGGGAGTCGATGTGTTGAGCTTCACTCCTAATTGGAAAGTCGTCAAAAGGTTGATGCTCGAGGCTTTGATCCGAAAGGGTGATTTTTGTTGGCATTGCCATACGGGCATTTTTTCGTATCCCATGCACGTTGCGATCAAATACAATACGCCGCTCGTCATTTGGGGTGAACCCTCTTCTGAGTACACGGCGTATTACGATTACCGAGACAATGAAATCGAAGAAGTTGATGAGACCAGATTCAATCGTTTCGTGAACCTGGGTATCACTGCTGAAGACATGGCCGGGATGATCAAAGATGATTTCAATCTTGATCCACGAGACC
The DNA here is from genome assembly GCA_040754655.1 of Bdellovibrionota bacterium. Classification (GTDB taxonomy): domain Bacteria; phylum Bdellovibrionota; class UBA1018; order UBA1018; family UBA923; genus JBFMCE01. The sequence goes on from JBFMCE010000003.1 coordinate 46,809, forward strand.
TTGCTCCTTATGCGTATCCGAAGACCAGAGACTTGAAGCGCCTTAAGTATCGGTCGGTCTGCCTGGGCTCTTTCATTCCCTGGGATGTGAAGCGCAATGTTGAAGAGATCTCTCGCGATTTGGGTTGGAAGGGCGATGAAGTAGAGGGCATGCCGCCAGGCAAGTATCCTTACGAAAAGATCGAGTGCTACATGCAGGGCGTGCGAGATTACATCAAGTACCTCAAGCGTGGCTACTCACGCGTGACGCAAATGACTGCATTGGATCTTCGAAATGACCGTATTTCAAAAGAAGAAGCGGATCGACTGGTCGAGGAATATGAGGGCAAAAAGCCGCCATCGTTGCAGCTGTTCTTAGAGTACTTGGGGCTTAGCGAACAAGAGTTCAACGAGATCGTAGCGAAAACTGTGGTTCCTCCTTTCAAACCTGATTTTGAAACCATTCCGAGCGCGCCAAATACCTGGGATTTCGAACGCTGGTATCGCGAGGGTAAGGAAAAACCATGATCGGCATCCTTGACATGAATATGGGAAATCTCAGGTCCGTGACCAATGCGGTTTACAGCTTGGGTTATGATCCCAAGGTTATTCATGACCAAGAGGGCTTGAAAGAAGCGTCACACCTTATCATTCCGGGAGTAGGTGCTTATCCGGCAGCGATGCGCCAGCTTGAGGCGATGAACCTGAAGGACGCGATCAAAGATTTTGCCAGCACCAAGCGGCCGGTGCTTGGGATTTGCTTAGGCATGCATATCTTCTCGACTTCTGGTGAAGAGGGGGGCGGAGCCGAAGGGTTAGGCCTTGTTCCGGGAGAGGTGCTGCGCATCGATACTCAGCCCGGACTGGTAGTCCCTCATGTGGGATGGAACAACATCCGATTTCTCAAAGAGCATCCTGTGCTTGAGAAGGTCAAGGACGGCGTCGATTTTTACTTCGTGCATTCGTATCGCTATGTTTGCGAGGACCAGCAAGACGCATTTGGCGAAACCGAATATGGTGATGCTTGGCCGTCAGTGGTCGCCAAAGACAACGTCATCGGTTTTCAATTCCATCCAGAGAAAAGCCAGATCAACGGTTTGAAGCTGATCGAGAATTTCTGCGAGTGGGATGGCAAATGTTGAAAAAAAGGATCATTCCCGTGCAGTTGCTCTTGAATGGAAGACTAGTGAAGACCAAGGGATTTGACTCTTTCCGCGACGTCGGAGATCCGGTCGCCAGTTCCAAGGTCTATAGCTCGCAGTATGCAGATGAGTTGGTTTTTCTGAATATCAGCCGAGAGAATCGCACAATCGAGTCTTTGTTATCGCTCATTGAACGAGTCTCAGAGGTTTGTTTCATGCCGCTGACCTTCGGCGGGGGGATAAGATCGCTCAGAGACGCCGAGCAGTTGATAAAGAACGGGGCAGACAAGATTGTTTTGAATTCGGTTTCTTATGAAGACAGCCAAGTGATTTCCCAGATTGCCGATAAATTTGGATCTCAGGCTGTGGTGGTTTCAATGGATGCCAGGTTCGATTTGAAGGCAAATCGATACCGGTTGTATTCTCAATGCGGCACAAAGCTCGAAGAACCCTCGATCGAAGATCATGTACGGAAGGTGATTGAACACGGCGCTGGCGAGATCTTCATCAATTCCATCGACAGAGACGGGATGATGACGGGTTACGATCTGAATTTGATCCGGCAAGTGGTGGGTTGTTCTTCTGTGCCCGTGATCGCTTGCGGTGGGGCTGGCCATTACGAGCATATGAAAGAGGCTTTCCTTGAAACGAAGGTCAGCGCTTTGGCGTGCGGGAGCTTGTTCAATTTCGGAGACAACAATCCGATTCGCGCCAAAGCTTTTTTGAGCAACTACGAGTTGCAGTTCAAGAAGGTGTGAAAATGGCTTTGACGAAACCCCTTAAAGGAAAACGCATCTATCTGAGGGAAGTGAAGTTGACTGACGTGAATGATCGTTACGTCAGTTGGCTCAATGATAGCGAAGTCACCAGGTACCTTGAAGTCCGTTTTCACCCTCAGAACCTTGATACGATCGCAGGCTTCGTCGCTAAAATGCGGGAGAGCGAGAACGAATTTCTTTATGCGATCTGCTTGAGCTCGAACGACCAGCACATCGGCAATATCAAGCTCGGTCCGGTGAATGCGCACCATCGTAGCGCTGATGTGAGCCTTTTCATCGGCGAAAAGAAATGCTGGGGGCAGGGCTATGCCGCCGAGGCGATTGGCTTGGTGACGCGATTCGCTTTTCGTGAGCTTGGGCTCAATAAGTTGAGGGCTGGTTGTTACGCGGGGAATGAGGGCAGCGCTCGCGCATTCGAGAGAGTCGGATACCGAAGAGAAGGTCTTTTGCGCGGACAAGTTCTCTGCGACGGCAAAGAAACCGACGTCATTACGCTAGGCCTAAGGGCCGTAGAGTATCGCGAGGAGGCGAATCGATGATCGCCGCGATCCTGCAGGCTCGTTTTTCATCTTCGCGACTGCCAGGAAAAGTTTTGAAACCTATTCTTGGCAAGCCGATGCTCGTACGCCAGATTGAAAGGGTGAAACGTTCGAAGAAGATTAATTCGATCGTGATCGCCACCAGCGTCGACCCGAGTGATGATGCCGTCGCCGAGGCAGCCCGTAGTGCCGGGGTTGGCTGCTTCCGGGGGAGCTTGGATGATGTTTTGGACCGGTTTTACAAAGCTGCGGGGAGCCTGCCTTCTCGTCCGGATCATCTTGTCCGGTTGACTGGCGATTGTCCGCTGATCGACCCGAGGCTGATCGATGATGTGGTCTCTTTTTGTGTTGAGGGAGACTTTGATTACGCCAGCAATGCGATCGAACCCACCTTTCCAGATGGGCTGGACGTCGAAGTATTCCGTTATGAGGTGTTGACTCAGGCATGGGAAGAGGCAAAGCTGCTTTCACAACGCGAGCATGTAACGCCCTTTATCCATACCCAACAAAATCGATTTAACGTTGGTCATTACAAAGGAAAAGTAGATTTGTCCTCGTTGCGCTGGACGGTCGATGTTCCGGCGGATTTTGAATTCGTGAATCGAATTTACGAAGAGCTTTATCCGTTAAGAGACGATTTTTCGATGGAAGACGTTCTGAAGTTGCTGGAACAGAAGCCTCGCCTGGCTGGGATCAATAAGGATTTAGAAAGAAATGAGGGTTTTAAAGTGTCTCAGCGAAAAGACTTTTTCATGAACCGTTATCAAAAATCCAATGTGCTATTGGAGCAAACTTTAAAAACAATCCCTCTTGGCAGTCAGACTTTCAGCAAGAGCAAGACCCAGTATCCGAAGGGAGTGTCTCCATACTTCATTGAACGCGCCCGGGGAAGCCGTGTCTGGGACGTCGATGGGAACGAGTATGTGGATTTTGTGAACGGTTTGTGTGCAGTGAACTTGGGTTATGGTGATCCCGATGTGACTAAGGCTGTCAAGGAGCAGCTTGAAGACGGCGTTATTTTTTCGCTCCCGCATCCCATTGAAGGCCAGGTTGCCGAGAAAATGGTAGAGATGATTCCGTGCGCAGAGATGGTTCGGTTCGGAAAGAATGGTTCGGATGCAACTTCTGGCGCCATTCGATTGGCAAGGGCTTATACACGGCGTGACCACGTCGCGGTCTGTGGTTATCATGGGTGGCAAGATTGGTATATTGGCTCGACTGCACGGAACCTTGGCGTTCCGCAAGCGACACGCGATCTCACCCATGCTTTTACTTATAATGACCTTGAATCCCTAAAGAAGGTCTTTAGCGACTATCCAGATCAAGTTGCTGCCGTGATCATGGAACCTGTAAATGCCCAAGAGCCCAAGGCAGGGTTTCTCAATGAACTTCAGGAACTCACAAAACAAAATGGGGCTTTATTGATCTTTGACGAGACTATTACCGGGTTTCGTTTCGATAATGGCGGCGCCCAGGCGACTTATAAAGTGACGCCGGATTTGGCTACTTTCGGCAAGGGTATGGCTAACGGGTACCCGGTCTCGGCGATCGTGGGTAAAGCAGACGTGATGCGCCTCATGGAGGAAATCTTTTTTTCTTTCACCTTTGGTGGAGAAACGCTTTCGCTAGCTGCAGCGCTGGCGACGATGACAAAGCTCCAGGCGCGCCCCGTGGTTCAGGCGATGTATGAACAAGGCAAAAAAGTCATTGCAGGGGTGGAGAGGCTGATCGAGCAGTTTGAGATGAGCGATATGCTTTCGATCACTGGGAATCCTACTTGGTCTTTTCTAAATTTTAAGGAGATAGCCCCGTACACTCAATGGCAGATCAAGACATTGTTTTTGCAAGAGGTCTTTGCCCGGGGGATCTTGCTTCTTGGTACTCACAATATGAGTTATTCACACAATGACGGCGATATTGAAAAGCTTCTGGCGACTTATAAAGAAGTTTTTCCCGTCTTAAGATCAGCTGTGAGAGAGAAGGGTCTTGAAAGATTGTTGTTCACTCAGCCTCTAGAGCCTCTTTTTAAATTGCGATGAGAGTAGCGATAAGAACCGACGCATCTATTCAAAGCGGTACTGGGCACTTTTTCAGGTGCTTGACGCTCGCGCAAGACCTGAAGCTGAAAGGCGTTGATTCGGTCTTTGTCTGTCGCAAGCTTTCCCAGGATCTTTCGAGGCTTCTCTTAGAAAAAGGCTTTCCGGTCTTGGCTCTGAAGCGCTCTTTTGAGGAAGAAGACTGGGATTTAGATTTACCCGAGATGCAGCTTGAGTTCGGTCGATCTGGCAAAAGGCTGGATTGGTTGATCGTCGACCAATACTCACTCGACCGAAGATGGGAATCCCAGGCGCGCGAATTCGCAAAACGCATCATGGTGATCGATGACCTCGCGAATCGCAAGCATGATTGCGATCTTCTTCTAGATCAGAACTACTACCAAGACAGCGCGACTCGATATTTAAATCTCGTGCCCGCACACTGTGTTCAGTTGCTTGGCCCGGAGTACGCTCTTTTGAGAAGCGAATTTCGAATTTCTCGCTCCAAACTGCGCCGCCGTTCGGGAGAGGTGCGAAGGGTTCTTGTTTTTTTTGGCGGTTCCGATCCAACAGGTGAGTCCCTGAAGGCAGTGGAAGGGATCGAAAGGTTTTCGTCTAACACCGATATGCGATTTGATTTAGTCGTTGGTGCGCTCAACCCTTCTCGAGAAGATCTCGTCGCCCGTGCGCGGAAACTACCCTACCTGACTGTTCACACCGAGACCCGGCAAATGGGTAAGTTGATGGAGAGCGCAGACTTGAGTCTGGGGGCAGGCGGAACCACGACCTGGGAGAGGTGTCGCCTGGGTTTGCCTGCACTGGTAACCATCGTGGCCGGAAACCAACGGCAGGTCGCGGAAGAACTATCGAGTTTTGGCGCGATACAGAATTTGGGCTGGCACGAGGATGTCTCGACTGATTTTCTTTATGAGTCGATGGTCAGCGTATGCGGTGATCGCGATCGTGTTCGAAATATGAGTCAGAAGGCGCTCGAGGTCATGGGTACGAGCTTGGATTCAAATGAGCTCAAGGCTGTCGGCGCGATATTGGAGGCTGATTTTGCTGGATAGGAAAGATTGCATTCTTCGCGATGTCATGGTTTTCGACCTTGATCAAATTCTCGAGTGGCGAAACTCAAGCCGCATCCGCCTGAATATGTTTACTGATCACGAGATCACTCGTAGCGAGCATCTTGGGTGGTTTGAGCGCCAAAAACATGACCCGAAAACGAGGGTAAAGTTATTCGTTTACAAAAGTGGCCCTGCCGGGATCGTAACGTTTTCAGAAATCGATCCTGATTCAGCGAGCGCGAATTGGGGATTCTACTTAGGCGAGACGGAGCTTCCGAAGGGGTGCGGCCTGGCAATGGGTTTCTTGGCTTTGAACTTTGCGTTTGAAGAGATCGATTTGTCACGGGTTCACGGCGAATCCTTTTCATTCAATGAGGCCAGCGTGGGTTATCACCGCAGGCTTGGGTTCGTAGGCGCTGAGCCACGGTTTAAGCCTTTGCTGAAAAATGGTAAGTACGAAGAAATAGCTTCATTTGTTTTATTGAAAGACGCTTGGTTGCGTCGGAAACCTGAAATTGAACAGCGTATTTTTGGAGAGGTTTTATGCGAACCATCAGCATAGGCGACAGGAAGATCGGGGAAGGGCAACGCCCCTTCATTATCGCCGAAATGTCGGGTAATCATAACCAGTCGCTGGAAAAGGCATTGGCCATTGTTGATGCGGCCGCCGACGCGGGCGTGCATGCGCTGAAGATCCAAACTTATACGGCCGATACCATGACGCTTGATCTCGCTGAGCGAGAGTTCGTTATCAAAGATCCGAAGAGTTTATGGAACGGATATTCGCTCTACAAATTGTACGAGGAGGCGCATACTCCTTGGGAGTGGCACAAACCCATTTTTGAACGGTGCCGTGCGCGAGGGGTAATAGGTTTTAGCACGCCTTTTGACCGAACTGCTGTTGAATTTCTCAAGACTTTGAACGTTCCTTTTTACAAGATCGCGTCTTTTGAAATTACGGATCTACCCTTGATCGCGATGGTGGCTCGCACCGGGAAACCCATGCTGATGTCGGTGGGCATGGCTACGGCTGAAGAAATTGAAGAAGCTGTTGCAACGGCGCGTGCGGAGGGATGCGAAGAACTCGTGCTGCTCAAATGCACGAGCAGTTATCCGGCGAGTCCTGAGCACACGAACATCAGTACGATTGCTGATATGCGAAAAAGATTCCAATGCAATGTGGGGCTTTCAGATCACACTATGGGAGTTGGGGTCGCCGTCGCCGCCATTGCTTTTGGGGCCACGGTCATTGAAAAACACTTTACGCTTTCTCGGACCGAGGGCGGAGTGGATTCCGCATTTTCTCTCGAGCCTCATGAGATGAAGAGCCTTGTGATCGAGTCTGAAAGAGCTTGGCAGGCGATTGGAAGCGTGAGCTATGGCCCGACCGAAAAAGAGAGGCCATCTTTGCAGTATCGGCGATCGATATACATCGCTGAGGATCTGCGCGCAGGCGATGTTTTGAATGCGAAGAACCTTCGAATCATCCGTCCAGGCTTGGGGCTTGCGCCAAAGCACTATCAAGAACTCTTGGGTAAAGCTTTGAAGAGAGATGCTTCAAAAGGCACCCCAATGAGCTGGGATTTGGTATGACGGCAGTGAGTCGAATCGTTCTTTTGGATACCGGCATCGGCAACATCCAGTCGGTTGCAAACGTCTTGGAATACATTGGCGCTCATTTCTGGGTCTCAGATAAGATCGAAGATTTGTCTAAAGCAGATAAGATCATTTTTCCCGGCGTAGGGACTTATGGCAACGCCATCAAGCGCATGAAAGAGAAGGGGCTCTTTGAGCCGCTGAAACACGCGATGAACGTCGATCAAAAACCTAGCCTTGGTATTTGCGTAGGCATGCAAGTTCTTTCGGAAATCGGATATGAGTTTGGTGAGCATCAAGGTTTAGGGATTATTCCTGGAAGCGTCAAGAGGCTGCAAACTGCCGATCGAAAACTGCGCTTGCCCCATGTCGGTTGGAACGACGTGAGTCTTAACAAGGACTCCGCCCTTTTTAAGGATATTGAACAAGGCGCATCGTTCTATTTCCTGCACAGCTATTATTTTGAGCCCTCTGATCGTTCAAACATTTCTTGCACCGTAGATTACGGGCAAAGGTTCACCGCCGCGATCGAGAGGGGAAATGTTTTTGGCGTCCAGTTCCACCCTGAAAAAAGTCAAGGCCCTGGCATTCAACTGTTTAAGAACTTCGTGGAGATGTGACGAGAGATGCTAAAGCACAGGCTTATTCCGTGCCTATTCTTGAGAAATGGGGTTTTAGTTCAGAGCAGGGGCTTTAAGCGCTACCAAATGCTGGGAAATCCAGTGGTCGCCGTTGATCGCTACAACCAGTGGGGGGTCGATGAATTGATTTACATCGATATTACGCCCGGAGCCTATAGCGGCCTGAACCGCGAGGACGTCGCTTCGCCGAGTCGCAACAACATTTTAGATATCATTCGTGACGTCTCGAAGAAGTGTTTCATGCCCCTGACTTTTGGCGGTGGGGTGCGAACCTTGAAAGACATTGGCGATAGGCTCGCTTGTGGCGCAGATAAGGTGACGGTCAACACGGCGGCCTTAGATGATCCCAAGTTCATTTCAGAGGGTGCAAAAGAATATGGCTCGCAGTGCATTATCCTCTCGATCGATGTCAAGAGGGCGGAAGATGGTTCTTGTCGAGTTGTGCGCAGTGGCAAAGCGATGACTGATCTTGATGTGATCGAATGGGCTAAAAAAGCTGAGGGACTGGGGGCGGGAGAAATCTTCCTCAATTCCGTTGATCGCGATGGATCAGGACAAGGTTATGACCTTGAGTTGGTTCGTACGGTCGCACGCTCAGTAAACGTGCCTGTCATTGCTTGTGGAGGAGTCGGAAACTGGGACCACTTGGTAGAAGGCGTCAGGCAGGGAGAGGCTTCGGCAGTAGCGGCAGCCAATATTTTCAGCTATAAAGAACAAAGCATTATCGAAGCAAAACAGTACTTGATCAAATCCGGCCTGAATTTCCGTCCTGACGGAGCGGGTGAAGGAGTCAAATAAAGCCATGCAGTATTGTTCACGTTGTGTTTATCCAGAGATCGCGGTCAACCTTCTCTTAGATGATGAAGGGATCTGTTCCGCCTGCCGGTCTTATGAAGAGTTTGAAAAGCTTCCACTTGAGTTCTGGAACCAAAGAGAAGTTGCCTTTCGAGATCTTTTAGAGAGCTATCGCAATAAGAAACAAGACAACTATGATTGCATCATTCCGGTTTCGGGCGGGAAAGACAGCTATTGGCAGACCCATCTCGTAAAAAATGTTTATAAGCTGACTCCGTTGTTGGTGACCTATCATGGCAACCGTTTTCTTCCCGAAGGCGAAGAGAACCTCAATAACATGCGGCATGTCTTCGGAGTCGATCACGTCATTTTTCGCCCAAGCACCGAAATGTTGAAGAAACTCAACAGAGCTGGCTTTAAGAAGACCGGAGACATGAATTGGCACAACCATTGCGGCATTTACACCTATCCGGTTCAAATGGCGGCTCAACTCAATATTCCTTTGATCGTTTGGGGTGAAACACCTTGGGATATTTCTGGCATGTTCGGGGCCAACGACTTCCCTGAGATGAGCGCGAGAGAGCGCCTTGAGCATGGGCAGCGCGGTTTTGATTGGCACGACTTCGTGGGCGTGGAGGGGCTTGAGGCTAAAGACTTGCTCTGGGCGCGTTACCCAAGCGACGAAGAGATCAAGCGCGTGGGGATTCGCGGCATTTACGTCGGCAACTTTATCAAGTGGGATGAGAACAAGCATTCCAAGCTGGTTGAGGAGAAGTACGGTTTCCAGAAAGCCAGGCAGCCCTTCGAGCGTACGTACCGGCTTTTCTCGAACTTGGATGATATCCATGAAAATGGCGCGCATGACTATCTGAAGTACATTAAATTTGGCTATGGCCGGGCTTCGGATCACGCTTCAAAAGATATCCGCAAAGGTTATATGACCCGTGAGCAAGGTATTGAAATGGTCCGAAAATATGACGCCGTCAAATCGAGTGATACCTACAATTGGCTTGAGTACGTGGGGATGAGTGAAAAGGAATTTGATGAAATAGCCGACACGTTTCGCGACAAACGGGTCTGGCGGAAAGATTCAGCGGGCAATTGGGTCAAAGACAATCTTTGGGATTGAGACACGATGATGAAATATGAAGATATCAGCCCGTCTTCGCTCTTAGGCGATCAGAATGCGGCGATGATGCAAGATGTTGCAATGCTACAAGGGAGGCGACGAGAGTTCGTCGAAGTCGCTTGTCCAGCGTGCGCGGGTTCTCGGCGCACGTCTCTGTATGAGAAATATGGGATGCAGCACGTTGCCTGTGGTGATTGCGAGACCCAGTATATTTCGCCGCGACCCACCACCAAGGTATTAAGAGACTTTTACGCGCACTCAAAAAACTACGAATACTGGGCCAAACACATCTTTCCTGCAACAGCCGAAGTGAGGCGAGAGCGCATTTTTAAGCCCAGGGCAAAGCTCATCGCGGATCTCAGCCGGCAGCACGGCGCAAGACCCGGACTTCTCATGGAAGTCGGAGCAGGTTATGGCTTCTTTTGCGAAGAGATAGGCAAACTTCAGGTTTTTGACCGCGTTGTTGGCATCGAGCCCACCCCTCATTTGGCCGAGATCTGCCGTAAAAAAGGGATTGAGACGATTGAGTCGGTAATCGAAGACGTCAACCTTGAGGTGAAAGCCGATGTGGTCGTCAATTTCGAGGTCATCGAGCATCTCTTTGACCCCCATGCTTTCTTGGCTGCATGTCTCGAGCGACTCAATCCTAAAGGGCACTTGATCTTGACTTGCCCCAATATCGCGGGCTTCGAAACACAGATGCTCAAGAGGTCTTCTGACACGATTGACCATGAGCATTTGAATTATTTTTCTCCTGCTTCCCTGAAAAAACTGGCGGAACGAGTGGGCTTTCAAGTGATTCGTGTGCAGACACCGGGTGTGCTTGATGTGGATATCGTGTACCAACGGCTGAAAGACCAAGTGAAGGAAGGTATTGAAGTAGATCCTTTTATCCAAAGAATTCTCTTTTCCCAAGATGAGAGCTTGCGCGATCAGTTCCAGAAGTTTTTGACTGAAGCAGGGCTTTCATCGAACATGATGCTGATCGCGCAAAAACCTCGATGAAGGCGTTCTCTTTACTGAAAAAAATCTGCAGGCGCGTGCTTCTTGATTCTGACGAACGTCATTTCGCACGCCACCAGGCTGAATACTCAAAGCGTTTGCTGAAGAATACGAAGCAGGACAAGAGGCGCATCCTCATCGACTTCTTCGACTCGAATTTAGTGGTTTACAGTTCAGGCCTTACTGCGCGTTATCTTGCGAGCAAGCTCAATGCCTCGATCGATGGTTTCCTCTTCGCTCGTGGCTGGGCCGGAAGACTCGGGATCCCGAGCCGAAGAATCGAGAAACTTTATGGGGCTTTTGGGGCGCGACCTAGGCTTTCTTTCAAAGAAGGGGAAAGGTTTTCGAAAGAGGCTCAAGAATACGCCGATCAGACGTTCTCAAGCCTGAAAAACAAATGGGATGTGGTCAACCTTTCAATCGATGGGGTGAAGATCGGTGATCTCGTGTATGACACCTACCTTCGAGCGGGCCGCTGGACCGTTGACCTCGCCGATCCGAGGCTAAAAGAAATCCTTTGCGACGCTTTTCTGATCTTCAAGCTTTGCAGAGAGTACTTCCGAAACCACGACGTCTGCGCAGTCATTACCTCTCACTGCGTGTATATTTCTCATGGCATCTTGGTCAGGGTCGCCAGCACTTTCCGAGTTCCTGTATTTTTCGTCATGGACCCTTATAAATTCCAAGTCGTCGAAGTTCGCGAAGATAACAATCACTATCATTTTTATTACCACCGCTATAAAGAGCTCTTTGCGCGATTTAACGAAGTTGAAAAACAAAAGCATCGCGACGAAGCAAGAAAGGTTTTGCTAGAGCGGCTGTCAGGCAAGATCGACAGCGGGATCGCCGACATCCTGGAAGACGGTAGACCCGGATTGCACGGTTATGGCGCATTTTCAGAAGGCCGCTTGCTCAAAGAGACGGGGCGCCCTCGCGTGATCGTCATGCTCAATTGTTTTCTCGATGCCCCTCATTGTTATCGCGACATGCTCTTCCCTGATTTTTGGGAATGGATCAACTTCGTGCTCAGTCGCGCTTCTCAGACATCGTTTGATTGGTACGTAAAGCCCCATCCCGGAGGTCTTCCTCAGAACGATCTTGTCTTGGAAGAACTCAAGAGAAAATACCCCAAAGTGAATTTCCTCGGTCGGTCTGCGTCGAATCGGCAAATTGCCGCAGAAGGAATCGACGCGATGTTCACGGTGTTCGGCACCGCGGCCCATGAGTTTGCTTACATGGGCATCCCGGTCGTGACCGCGGGAGACAACCCTCACGTCAACTATGGGTTTAACTTTCATCCTCGCACGGTTGAGGAGTACGAGAAATTCATCGCGAATGCCGGTCATTTGAAGATCGAGATCGACAAAGCCGAGATCGAAGAGTTTTTTTACATGCATTACATCGATGCGCATCGACCGAATCCGTTCGGTGCGATCTGCGTTGATGATTCTTTGAGCTCGCAGGTTGTTGGCGCCCGGGTCAATCATCCAAGCATACTCAAGGATTACGTCAGGACGGAAACCCAAGAGAAACTGCAAAAATTAGAAGCTTATTTGGGTGATTTTTTTGGGAACTATTTCCCTCAGATCAAAAACGAGCCTGGCTGACGTTCTTTTACGATGCGTGCCGGAGTTCCGACGGCAACTACGTTTTGGGGAATGTCTTCCACCACCGCAGCACCCGCGCCGATGAGCGCATGCTCGCCCACATTGATCTGATGGATGATCGAGGCGCCAAGCCCCACCATCGACATCTTGCCGATCTTGCAGTTGCCTCCGAGAGTTGCACCGGGTCCGATGCTGGCAAAGTCTTCAACCGCGCAGTCGTGGTCGATGCTCGAAGCCGTATTGACGATGCAATGAGAGCCTATTTTTGTTGAGGGGTTGATGCAGGTCCCGGCCATGACGACGCTTCCGGGTCCGATTTCCACATCTTTGCCAATTTGCGCACTGGGATGGATGGCGACTACAAATTGAAAACCTGGGGCCAAGCGCCCGATTCTTTCAACAAGCTTTGACCTCGCCCAATTGTCGCCGATGGCCACGATCCCTTGAGTGACTTTGAATTCACCCAATCGAGACTCTGGGCCTAAAACGGGGTAACCAAGGGCTGTGGCCGTCTTTACAGAATCGTCGAGGATACCGACGATCTTGTACTTGCCTTGTTTTTCCAAGATATCGATGATGACTTTGGCGTGGCCGCCCGCTCCAAAGACAAGAACCGGTTCTTTCATTCCCATACCTATAAATTGGCGCTGATGATAACGCCAAAGCTAACGAATTGCAGTCTGAATATCTAGTAAAAAAGCCGAGTTATGGCTATAGATAGAAACTATGAAGAACTGGCGAGATGCTTTGGTCAGAACGGATTCCACGGTTCGGGACGTGATTCAGAACCTGAACACAAGTCGAATTCAAATCGCTCTTGTGGTCGATTCCAACGAGACTTTGCTGGGCACAGTGGTGGACGGGGATATTCGTCGCGCGATCCTGAAAGGAATACCCCTTGAATCCAATATCAGCGCGATCATGAACAAGTCTCCAAAAACCGCGCGTACGCAAGAAACTCGCGAAGAGATTCTCGCGAAGATGAAGAAGACCAAACTGCGCCATTTTCCGATCGTTGATGAGAAGGGCCGAGTCGTGGGGCTTGAGCTCTTGGAAGAGCTGATGCTTCCGGCCCAGAAGAACAATGAGGTTGTGATCATGGCTGGAGGAATGGGCAGCCGCCTCGGCGAGTTGACGGCTGAGCGCCCAAAACCCTTATTGAATGTCGGGAATAAGCCTTTGCTTGAAACCATTTTGCTGAGTTTTAAACAGCAAGGATTTTTTAAGTTCTCGATCTCGGTTCACTACAAGGCCGATATGATCGAAGACCACTTCAGGGACGGCTCAGACTTGGGAGTGCAGATCAAATACCTGCGCGAAGACCAAAAACTAGGCACGGCAGGCGCATTAGGGCTGATCGAGGAAAAACCCCATTTGCCTTTTGTCGTCATGAATGGCGACCTGCTGACGAAGGTCAATTTCGAGCGGCTTCTTGAAACCCATGAAGAGCAAAAGGCGGCGTTGACGATGTGTGTGCGCGAATATGACCTTCAAGTCCCGTACGGGGTTGTTCGCCTTGAGAACCAGAAGGTCGTGGGGATCGATGAAAAACCTGTTCAGCGCTTTTTCGTGAACGCTGGCATCTATGTGCTTGATCCATCAGTACTCGAGTTTATACCAAAGAATCAGTCTCTCGATATGCCCGCGCTTGTCGAGACTTTGATCAAGAGTCGGTTGAAGACGGTGGCTTTTCCGGTGACCGAGTATTGGCTTGATATCGGGCGCCACTCTGACCTTGAGCGCGCCAAGGATGAATTTCTCGGAGAGTTCAAGTGATTCAAGGGAAGAAAGTCCTTGCGGTCATTTGCGCTCGCGGAGGCTCAAAGGGCATTCCTCGTAAAAATATCCGGGCGCTTGGCGGAAAACCGCTCATTGTTTGGAGCATCGAAGAGGCGAAGAAGTCACGCTTTATCGATCGTCTTGTTCTCTCATCCGATGACCAAGAGATCATTCAAGTTGCGGAAAAGTTTGGTTGCGAAGCGCCATTCGTGCGGCCGGCTGAATTGGCTGGTGACGAAGTCTCGGGAGTAGATCCTGTTTTGCATGCCCTTAAAGAGTTGCCCGGTTATGACTACGTTGTGCTGTTGCAGCCGACTTCACCCTTTCGAACGGCTCAAGACATCGATGGTTGCATTGAGCTTTGCTTAGAGAAGAGTTCTCCATCGTGCGTCAGTATTGCCGAGGCCGAGCAGAGTCCGTATTGGATGTTTAGCCTCAATGAAGGTTTGTGTCTTTCGCCTTTATTCGACCTGAAGTCTATGCCAACGCGCAGGCAAGAAGCCAAGACCGTGTACTCGCTCAACGGAGCGGTCTATGTCGCTAAGACGGACTGGCTTTTGAAAACGAGAGGTTTTCTGACTGCCGAGACATCGGGGTATCTCATGCCAAAAGAGAGGTCGCTTGACCTTGATGATGAGCTCGATTGGGATGTGGCACAAGCACTGCTCGCTCGAAAAAGGGGAGGCGCGTGAAGAAGTTCGGCATTCTTCTAGCAGCTCTTGTGAGCGTATTGATCCTTGCGGAAATCCTTGTCGTCACGCTGGTGGATCTCGAAGCATACAAACCCATAGTACTAGCGAAAGTACACGAAAGAATAAGTGGGAAGCTTGAGCTGGGAAAAATTCGTCCTAGCATTTGGACGGGTCCCAAAATTTGGATCGAAAGCATGCGCCTTGCGGATGAACGAGGACGAACGGCCATGAAGGCGCAAGACGTGACTCTGCGTTTCTCGCTCCTTTCGTTATTGGCGGGGCAACCCAAAGTTCAACTGAGGCTCGATAGCCCGGTGTTTACGCTCATCAAAGACAAAAGCGGTCCATACAATGTGCAGATGCTGCTTGCAAAACCGAAGGGTCGATCGACATCGGCGGTGCTCGATTGGAAAGAGCGCCTCATCGGTTTTGCAAAGAAAACCAAAGGCAAACTCTTGATCAGCGGAGCCCTTGTCGAAGTCATAGAAGAGGAATCAGGAAGAAGAGCCACGATCGATGATGCAGATCTCAAAGTCGATAATATTGCCGCAAGGGGCGACATCTCGTTCGAAGCTTCAACCGAACTCAGAACGATCATACACCATGGGATCAGGCTCTCTGGCTTAGCCTCTACGGCCGGCATAGCGTCGTTATCGGATGGAGAAGATGGATCGAAGATCGTGGCGTTTCAGGCAAGGGTGGATTTGAGCCCTGTGGACATCGCTTATCATGGAAAGTTCAACAAGCACAAAGGCGCAGCCTTTCTGCTAGACGCCAAGGGATCTGTTTCCAAACAAAAGATTGATCTTTCTTCAGCAGAATTTCGGCTTGGCCAGATGTTTCTCGAAGGCAATGGATCGGTTGCAAAACAAGATGATGCCCGGTCTGTCGATTTGAAAATGAAGTCTAACAGGGTCGACCTAGGCGAATTGGCCAAGATTCTGCCTCGGGCGAAGTCATCAGGTCTAGACGGAACCGTTGAGTTTTCAGCCCATGTTTATGGCCTCAAAAGCGATATTCAAGGCAACGGCAATGCGCATTTGTCGGAAGTCACGTGGAAGCCCAAGATGACCCAGGCGGCTTCTCTTATGATTACGGGTGACATGAAAGTCGATCTAGATCGACAGCGCGGAATGAATGTAGATGCGAACGCAAAAGGATTTGATTCCAGCCTTTTCAGCAAAGCCATGAAAACTTTTCTAAACTCTCGCTTTTCCTCGGGCTCCGCTCAAGGAAAGCGGGATATTGACCACGATCTCATACAACTACTCGCCGGACTCGAAGCGGCCCGGCGTTGAGTTTCTTTTCAGTGCATAGCCAGCCAAATGATCTACGGTCCGACTGACTTCGGGATTGATGGCAGGATTGAGTTGCGGCGCCTTAGACTGATAATCGATATAGGCATAAACTTTTTCGTTATACACCGGCAGGCTATAACACCGGTCGAATAGATACCAATAGGAAAACTTCAAGAAGTTTTCCCGGTGATCCTGTTGCTTGAACTTTGCAATGAGATCGGCGGGTGCTGAGAGCATTTCAAAGTATTCTTCGGGCGTCTTAGGCTCAAATGCCGATCCCGAGCCATAAGTACGGGATCGGGCAGCCAAGACCGCTGGTTTATTCAGGTAAGGCAATTCAAGCCCGATCATCCCGTCAAAGACCAGCCCAACATCCACATGATGGAGGATGAATTCATAGGTGTTCAATTTAACATCCGAGGAAATGATTGAAATGTTCTTGATTTGATCCAGGTGCGGAACGCGCGCACGGATCATGGGTTCAAGCTTTTGGCTGTACGTGAGAATTGTGGCTTCGCTCGGATGGATCCTCAGCACAAGGTGACTTTCAGGATGTGATGAGAAGAACTTCACGGTGGCCACGATCCAGTCGATCGCGCTCTTGAAGAGAGTATTTCTTTGGACAATGTCCCCATCCCAGATGACGTTGGGAAAGAGCGCAAAGGTGTGTTTCGCATTTCCTTTTTCGATTTTCGGAAGAGTCCACGTTTCCATGCCTTTATAATAACGTCTGGTGTCAATGGCGCCCCCGGAAATGCGAGACCGGAAATACTCTTCCACCTGAAGTTTTTGTTCCGCTGAAAGAGCGGTTTTTCGAAAAGTTTCCCAGCTTCGATCGTTGGTGATGAAGTTGACTGTATTTTCGTAAATGCTGATGCGTTGCGGCCGATAGACTGAAGGGTAATAAACCAAGCAGGATTGCCCTTTTGACTTTAAATAGTCTAAAGCCGGACCCCAAACAGAATAGATTCCATGCGAGGTGACATACAGGTTAGGCTTCAAATGCTGCTCAACGTATCGCGCTACTTTTTTCGAGATCTGGCAGTTCTTCAGGCATACCTCGAAGAACATCGTGTATGCAGGATCCTCCCAACGCATTTCGCCGCTTTGGAAGTATTTACGAACCGAGCTTTCCGCATGGTTTCGATCCCCTTGGTTAAGAGGCAGATCCTCTCGGATGGTTTTTAGGATCGTGGAGTACCGGACGATCTCGATGTTCGGATGGGAGAAGATCTTGTTTGAAAGAAAACCATATCCCCCTCTTAAGATTCGGTTCTTAAGAGTCTTGTGGAATTTGTAATCATCGTCAGAATGGGTTCTTAGAAAATATTCCCAGTGCTCGAGTTGAAAATCGTCCATGAGGATCTTCACCTGAAAGCCATCACAAGCCATCAAATAAGCCAGGTAATGCTCGGGATTGACGTCAGGAAGGTAGGCCCCGACCGCGTTGAAAACGATGCAACCTTCGCTCGAGCCTTTGTAGCCAATCTTCTTGATTTGCTCACGCAAGCCGTAAGAGTCAAAAAGTTGTTTGCTGATCTTATGAAATCTGTTCATCTTCTTTAAAATCCCGCTCGGCGATTTTTCCAAGCCAATCCCAATAAAAAACAGGGCTGACCCCGTCACCGGGTCTCTTTGAAGTGAGGTTTTTCTCGCTGAAAACCTCTCCTTTGCGAATGGCAGTCGCCGCTACAAGGCTTCTCCTCACGACGGGTTTGTTTTTTTCTTCGGAACGGGAGGCCTGTTTTTCACCTGTTCCAAGAGAAGCTTCAACCTGACGGATCATTTGCACCATCAGCTTGAGTTCGTGTGGTTCAAGCGAGCAAAGGTGATCGGGGCCAGGAAGCCTCTTGTCTAGAGTGAAGTGTTTCTCGATGACCGTAGCGCCCAGTGCGACCGCCGCGACGGGGGCTGATAATCCCATGGTGTGGTCGGAATATCCGGTTGAAAGGCCAAAGACGTCTCGTAGCGTGCTGATCGCCTTGAGGTTGGCCTCTGACCAGTCGGCGGGATATTCAGAGACGCAATGGAGCAGGGTCACCTTGGCTGCCAAGGCCTCTTTCCCTGTTTGAGAATGGAAGGCTTCTTGAAACGCCGCTAGCGAAGGTTTCCGCTGAATTTTGAGATAGCCGAATGCGATTACGCCCAAGGCCGTTTCGATTTCACTGAGAGAGCTCATGCCCGTCGAAAGAATGACGGGTTTGCCGGTGTGCGCTACCGACAAAAGCAAAGGAGCATTGGTGATGTCGCCTGAACCGATCTTGAGCAAGTCTAAATGAAGGTCATTGGTTAAGAAGTCAGCGCTTTCAACGTCAAACGGCGTGGACAAAAAGCCGATGCCTTTCGCACGCGCATATTTGAGTAGGTTTCGATAGACCGAAGGAGCAAGTTCAAGCCGCTTGAGCATTTCAAACTGGCTTTCCGCCACTCCGGTGTTTTTCGTTTGATACTCGGCTTGCTTAGCGGATTTTGACACCAAGGCCGCCGATTTGAACGTCTGAAACTTGACCGCGTCAGCCCCTGCTTCCGCCGCCGCGTCGATGAGCTGAATCGCGAGGTCTTCTGATCCGTTGTGATTGACTCCTGCCTCAGCGATGATGAAGGTTGGTCTTTTTTTCATAGGTCGAAAAACTTCTTCTGAATGAACTTTTGATAGTTATGGGTTTTTTTTAAAGTCGCAACAATCCGCTCGCTCGCATGACCATCGCCATAAGGATTGACCACGTTTGAGCAATCGAGCGCAAGGGCTTTTGTGATGGCTTGCGCGATCTCGCTTGAGCGAGGCTCGCAATGAACAACTGATTGCGCTCGCACGCGTCCTTTCTGGCGGTCACCGATATCGACTGTCGGCTTTTTGAACGAGGGCGCTTCAAGCAGTCCGCTTGAAGAGTTTCCTAAAACCAAATCCACCTGCGCGACCGTGCTCCAGTAACGCGTTTGTCCCAGAGAGTTGTGAAACCTCATTTGTGGCCTGGTGTTCACGTGCGTCTCGATCTTTTGGTTCAAAGCCCTGCCTCCGGAGTCGGCGTTGGCGCCGGTGAAAATCACTCCTACACTCTCATCCAATCCTTCCAAGGCGCTAAAAATCTCCTCAAGGTGAAG
Source organism: Bdellovibrionota bacterium (assembly GCA_040754655.1). Lineage (GTDB taxonomy): Bacteria > Bdellovibrionota > UBA1018 > UBA1018 > UBA923 > JBFMCE01. Next base: position 65,994 of record JBFMCE010000003.1, read on the forward strand.
CATTGAGTCTTCGTGACTTGCAGTCACCGGGTGATAGGTAACGAGAATATTCCTCTCTCGTAGTTTGAAATCTAAGCTTTTTTCAAGCTCAGAGCGAGAAAGCAGTGGAAGGGTCCGCAGATAGTCGAGGCCAGGATTGCCCACCACAAAAATCTGATTTGGGTCCTCGCCTAATTGCCTTACCCGCTTTGCCGAACTTTCGGTTGAGACGAAGTGCAGGTGTGAGAGTTTCGTGATGCAGTGGCGGATGGAATCGTCTAGTGCGCCTTCGGTCAAGTCCCCGCCGCAAAGGTGAGCGATCGGCAATTTTGCGAGGAAAGCGGCCTGGGCCGCGGCTAAAATCTCATACCGGTCGCCTAGCAAGACCACCAGTTCAGGTTTGAGTTTTTGGAAAGCTTCGGCAAACCCGATCAGGCCGTTGCCCATGGCCCGGGTCACGGCCAAATCCGTATCCCCTGAAGACCGCAGATCGATTTTTTCGCTGATTTGAAAGCCGTCTTTTTCAATTTCCCGATAAGTAGAGCCAAATTCTGGCATCAAGTGCATGCCGGTCACAAACAGGTGCAAATCGAAGGAAGGCTCGTTTTGAATTTCTCGCATCAGGCTGTGCAGAAGCCCATACTCGGCTCGACTTCCCGTAACCATGCAGATCTTGCGCTTTTGGGTCATTGGCCCACAACATACCAGACCTGAAGCGTTGAAGACATGCTGATTTTGGTTGACGCGGCCACTTAAATCCCTGACATCTAGAAGAAATGAAGAAGGCTTTAGTCACCGGGGCCGCCGGATTTATTGGCTCTCATCTCTGCGAATATCTTGTAAAAAAAGGGATCGAAGTCAGGGCGTTTGTCCACTACAACTCACAAAATGCTTGGGGTTGGCTTGAAAATTCAAGCTCTAGAGGCTCACTTGAGATTGCCTCGGGCGACCTCAGGGACTTTGACAGTGTGAGTCGCGCCATCAAAGGCGTGGATTCTGTTTTCCACCTTGGCGCCTTGATTGGGATTCCTTATAGCTATGAGTCGCCTCTGGCGTATGTGCGGACGAATGTCGAAGGCACTTACAATATTTTGGAGTCCTCGCGTCGTGAGGGTGTAAATCGGGTTTTGGTCACCTCAACGAGCGAGGTGTACGGAACGGCAAGATATGTCCCGATAGATGAGAAGCATCCGCTGCAACCGCAGTCGCCCTACTCTGCCAGCAAGATCGGGGCTGATAACTTGGCTCTAAGCTACTTCATGTCGTTTAAAACCCCGGTCGTGGTTGCGAGACCGTTCAATACTTATGGCCCAAGGCAGTCTGCGAGGGCCATCATTCCGACGATTGCGACTCAAATGCTGGCGAAGAAGAAACAGGTCGAGCTTGGAAACCTCGCTCCGGTTCGTGATCTTACTTTTGTTGAAGATACGGTTTCGGCCATGCATGCGATTGTCTCGAACGATCGCTTCCTGGGGCAAACCGTGAACATCGGAAGCGGACAGACCGCAAGCATTGGCGAGCTTTTCGAAAAACTTGCGCTGATCACGGGCATCAGGCCCGAGATCAAACAAGATCCGCGCAGGGTGCGGCCGGATGCTTCAGAGGTCTTGCAATTGGTGAGCAACACGGCTTTGCTCAGATCGAATTCCGATTGGCAGCCCA
>JBFMCE010000004.1:0-66500 GCA_040754655.1 Bdellovibrionota bacterium
TGTTTTTCTTTTGCAAAAGCAACACAGTCTGCTTTATTAAAGAGACTACCGACAATAAGCGTAAATTTACACCAAACGGGGTGAACCCAGAAGAGGCATCCAGATGCACGTCCCGGCGAAGTCTAAGACTAATCTGAAAATCATTGTTTTGATCGTGGCATTGCTCGCTGTTGGTGCAGCAGTAAACGCGCTCATTCGCGTAGGCAACAATCAAGGTTATGCGCCTGAACAGCCGATCCCCTTTAGCCACAAGTTGCACGCTGGCCAAAACAATATTCCTTGTATGTATTGTCATGCTGGGGTTGAAAAATCAAAACACGCCACCGTTCCCGCGGTGAACGTGTGTATGAATTGCCACTCGGTAGTCAAGCCCGACAGTCCGCACATCAAAAAACTCAAAGAGTACTATGAGCAAGGGAAAGAAATTCCTTGGGTGAAGGTCAATGATTTGCCAGACCACGTCAATTTCAATCACAAGCGCCACATTGCAAAAGGGGTTGCTTGCGAGACGTGCCATGGCGACGTGAAAAAAATGGCCGTAGTGCGACAAGACAAGCCTTTGCTGATGGGATGGTGCTTGGACTGCCATCGTGGCGAGACTTCTCCCACCCATTTGGTGAAAGCTCCGGCAGGTCAGCCTGAAGGCTCTGCGATTGCGGCGGGCCAGGTTGCACCCACAAGTTGTTATACGTGTCACCACTAGAATTGAGGAACGAACACGAATATGGACCAACAGCAGAACGAAAGTTCAACGAACACCAAGAAGTACTGGCGCAGCATAGAAGACTTGTTGGAAGGAAATGCGAAGACCGACGAATCTGGCGAGTTCGCGATGTCGCCGACCCGCGAGGGCCAATCTGAGGAGGCTACTGACGGCCACAGCCGACGGGAGTTTTTGAAACTCATGGGAGCAAGTTTTGCTCTGATGGGTGCTTCCGCTTGCACGCGCCGCCCTGCTGAGAAGATCCTTCCTTATGTCAACAAGCCCAGTGAAGTCGTTCCAGGTGTAGCCAATTGGTATGCTTCTGTTTGCGGTGAATGCGAATCGGGCTGTGGCGTGCTGGTAAAAACCAGAGAAGGCCGGCCGATCAAGTTTGAAGGCAATCCAAAGCATCCTCTCTCGGAAGGAAAGCTTTGCGCCAGGGGTCAGGCCTCGATCTTAAATCTTTACGATCCGGACCGACTGCAGGCAGCTCTTTCGCCAGGTCGAAAAGGCGTTGCAACTGGAACCACTTGGGAAAAGCTTGATGCGGATGTGGTTGCAAAAATCCAAAATGCCCGCGCTTCCGGAAAGAAAGTGCGTGTTCTTACGGGTGAAGTGGGCGGTCCATCCACAGAAAAGCTTGTCCAAGAGTTTCTTTCAGGCACCGGCAACTCCAAGCACGTGGTCTATGACGTTCTAGGAAATGACGAAATTGCGACGGCTGCGGCTCTCAGCTACGGCGAGAGGGTTGTTCCTCATTATCGTTTTGAAAAAGCTGAGATGATTGTTTCTTTTGGCGCAGACTTCTTGGGGACCTGGCTCTCGCCAGTGGAGTTTGGTCGCGGTTTCAGCAAAAACCGAAAAGTGGGGAAGAACGCCGTTGGAAACCCTAAAGACATGTCGCGTTTCGTGGCGTTTGAGTCAGTGATGACTCTTACGGGTACGAACGCGGACCAGCGCCATCGTGTGAAGTCAGGTGAAGAAGCCTTGGCTGCGATGGCTTTGGCCTACGAACTCATCGTAACCCAGGGTCGCACCCGATACGCAGGCGACTCAAACGTTCGCGCTGCGCTTGGATCGGGTGCTTCTGCGGCACAGACCTTGGGCATTCCTGCGGAAGTTTTCAAAAAAACCGCGCAAGATCTTTGGGAAAGACGCGGAAAGAGCATCGTCGTAGGCGGCGGTCAGTCTGCGAAAGGTCCTCATGCGCTTCAACTCGAAGTGCTGGTGAACCTGCTCAATAGCGCTCTTGAAAATGAAGGTGTCACTGTCGATGGCACGACAAACCCTGCGCGAGATCGAAGTTCTTATCAAGACCTCGCGCAACTCATTGGGGAGATGAAGTCGGGTCAAGTTGGAGTTCTCTTCATCCATCGTTCGAATCCGGTTTATTCACTTCCAAAATCAATGGGTTTTACGGAAGCTTTGGGTAAAGTAGGGCTCGTCGTTTATTTTGGCGACAAGTTCGATGAGACGGCGCGAGTCTCAGATCATGTTTGCGCCACCCCACACTCTACCGAAGCTTGGGGAGATTCCAGCCCCTACACCGGTGTGTATGCCATTCAACAACCCACGATTTCTCCGTTGTACAAGACCCGGGGATTTGAAGAGAGCCTGATGGTTTGGGCAAAACAACTCCACCTTTCGGGTGCGATTGCAGCGCAGCCAAACTGGCATGAGTATTTGAAGGCTTATTGGCGCGACACGGTTCATCGCCAGTCGGGAAGTGGCGCTCCGTTTGATTTGTTCTGGGAAGAGGCCCTGCGTGAAGGCGTGGTTCTGACATCAGCTGCAAGAGCGCAAACCAGCAGGCCGCGTAGTTTCTCGGCGAACAGCCTGGGTTTTGGTGGCACCGGCAAGGTGGCTTCAGTTCAAGGCACGACCTTGGCGCTCTATCCAAAAGTTTCGCAATACGATGGCCGAACCGCCAACAATGGTTGGCTCCAAGAGATGCCTGATCCGGTCACCAAAGTGACTTGGGACAACTATGCGCTCGTTTCACCTGGCATGGCCAAGCAATTGAGCGTCAAAGAGGGTGACGTGGTTCGCCTCAAAACTCAGGCTGGCTCTATTGAGCTTCCAGTTTGGGTTCAACCCGGGATGCATGACCAGACTGTAGGTGCAGCTGTCGGATACGGTAGAAAAGGCGTTGGAAGAGTAGGCGATGACATCGGCGTGAACGTGTTTCCGCTAGCTCAGGCTTCAGAGAAGGCGTTGGCGCTTTCAGGCCTGGCGGTGACGGTTGAAAAGACGGGGGCGACCTATTCTTTGGCTGCGACCCAGAAACACCATTCTTACGAGGGACGCCCGATTATTCGAGAGGCAAGCCTTAAAGATTACCAAAAGAATGCTCATGCCGGCAATGAACACCATGAGCACCTGACGACCATTTGGCCAAAACACCAGTACCCTGGCTATCGATGGGGAATGGCGATTGACCTCAACTCTTGCACGGGTTGCAGTGCATGCGTGGTCGCGTGTCAGTCTGAAAACAATATCCCGGTGGTGGGCAAGAAGTTTGTTCTCACCAGCCGTGAGATGCACTGGCTGCGAATTGACCGGTATTATACTGGCAAGGTGGAAGCTCCTGAAGTGGTGCACCAACCCATGATTTGTCAGCATTGTGAGAATGCTCCGTGCGAAACTGTCTGCCCCGTGTTGGCGACGATGCATGACCACGAGGGGTTGAACCAACAGGTTTATAACCGCTGCGTGGGAACTCGTTATTGCGCGAACAATTGTCCTTATAAAGTAAGAAGATTCAATTGGTTCACCTTTACGGATGTCGCGTCTCCACTCAATCTCGCGTACAATCCTGACATCACCGTGCGTACGCGCGGCGTGATGGAAAAATGCACATTCTGCGTGCAACGCATTCGCGATGCGAAAGACCATGCGAAAGACGTGGGCGGCAAGGTGAAGGATGGCGATCTGAAGACGGCTTGTCAGCAGACCTGCCCGACGGACGCGATCGTCTTCGGTGACATCAATGATCTGAATACCCGTGTCTCACAGATTGCTTCCGATCCACGGGGATATCACGTGCTTGAAGAACTCAACGTTCGTCCATCGGTAACGTATCTGACGAAGATCAGGAACAACACATGAGTACACCAGAGATCATCCTAAGAAATGCGGCCCAGCTGGTCAAAGAACCGCTGATCGATCCTAAGAAGAAGTATGCCGACGTCAATAATGATGTCTGCGCGCCACTCGAGCGACTTCCTAACTTCGCGTGGTGGAAGGCGTTCGGCATCGCAAACGTTTGCCTATTGATCGGCCTTACGGCAATGGGTCTCACCATCGGAACCGGTATCGGGCAGTGGGGTCTCAATCGAACCGTAGGCTGGGCCTTTGACATCACCAACTTCGTCTTCTGGATCGGCATCGGCCACGCAGGTACGTTGATTTCAGCGATCCTGTTCTTGTTCCGCCAAAAATGGCGAACGTCGATCAACCGTTCGGCCGAGGCGATGACGATTTTCGCGGTGATGACGGCGGGTTTGTTCCCGTTGATCCACGTGGGGCGTCAGTGGATGGCTTTTTGGCTCTTTCCTTATCCCAATCAACGCGATCTCTGGGTGAACTTTCGAAGCCCACTGCTCTGGGATGTTTTCGCGGTTTCAACGTACTTTACCATCTCTTTGGTGTTTTGGTACATCGGTCTCATCCCAGACATCGCTTCGGTGAGAGACCGTGCGAAAAATAAAATTCGAAAACTCATCTACGGCATTCTCTCATTGGGTTGGACGGGTTCTGCGCGCGCTTGGAACCATTACGAAACCGCGTACATGTTGCTGGCAGGTCTCTCAACACCGCTTGTTCTCTCGGTGCACAGCATCGTTTCTTTTGACTTCGCAGTGTCGATTTTGCCAGGTTGGCATACGACGATCTTTCCACCTTACTTCGTCGCTGGCGCTATTTTTTCTGGCTTCGCGATGGTTGTGACCTTGCTCGTGATTGCACGAAAGGTTTTGGGGCTCGAGTCTTACATTCGCCTGGTTCATCTTGAAAACATGAACAAGATCATCATGCTCACGGGCATGATGGTGGGTTATGCGTATGCCACGGAGTTTTTCACTGCTTGGTACAGCGCAAACGAATACGAGCGTTTTGTTTTCATCAACCGGGCTTTCGGGCCATACGGTTGGTCGTACTGGACCATGGTCACCTGCAACGTGCTCATCCCGCAGCTGTTCTGGTTTAAGAAGATACGCAGGTCTCTCTCGATCATGTTTGTGATTTCGATCTTCGTGAATATCGGGATGTGGTTTGAGCGCTTTGTGATCATCGTGACCTCATTGCACCGGGACTTCCTGCCCTCGTCGTGGTCGATGTACAAACCGTCGATCGTGGAAGTGGGCATTTTGATCGGAAGCTTTGGGATGTTCTTTACTCTGTTCTTGCTGTTCTGCAGGGTCTTGCCGACCATTGCGATGTCAGAGGTGAAGGGCGTTATGCATGGCGAACAGCATGGCACAGGTGAAGCAGGTCATCACGCAAGCGGAGGCGCACATGGCTAAGAAACCTCTAAAGGGTGTCGTAGGAATTTTTAGCGAGCCCGAGTCGCTAAAGAGAGCTGCCGCGCAGATTCGCGACAAGCAGGTGAAGGAATTCGATGCGTTCACTCCTTTTCCGGTGCATGGCATCGAAGAAGCCATGGGCTTGAAGAGATCTTTCTTGCCTTGGGTCACGTTTATCTCGGGCTTAATAGGTTGTGCGGCAGGGCTTGGGCTTCAGATTTGGACTTCGGCTGTGGATTGGCCCTTGAATGTCGGCGGCAAACCCTTTGTTTCGCTGCCTGCGTTCATTCCGATCACGTTTGAATGCACGGTTTTGTTTGCGGGGCTTGCAACGGCTGGCGCATTGATCGCTGTTTGCAAGCTGCCCAATATGAACCCTGACATTCTTCATCCCGACCTGACAAATGACAAGTTCGCCTTGTTTGTGTCGGCGGAAGATCCTAGTTACCGCGAAACAGAATTTAGCGATCTTTTAAAAAGAGCGGGAGCAATCGATGTTCGCACTCTTTAAGCATAAAGCTCGATCACCCTTTGGTCATGGATTCACAATGAGAAACACCACTGTTGTTTTGCTTTCGGCTGTGGCGCTCACGGGTTGCTTCGGCGACAATAAAAAGCCTACCTACGAGTTCATGCCGCATATGATGGACACGCCTGCAGTAAAGGCGCAGCGCCCTGGCCCCTTTGGGGAAGGAATGAGGGTGCCCCCTCAAGGGACGATTTCCCAAGAGGCTGAACCTTATCGTTTTGCTAAAGATCCCGAAGGCGCGGGAAGATCTTTGAAAAACCCATTGCCGCGCACGATGGTGAACCTTGAAATGGGCAAAAAGCTCTACAATACCTATTGCATCGTCTGCCACGGTGACAAAGGAGAGGGCAATGGCTCGATCGTCCCGAAGTTTCCGCAGCCGCCTTCATTGCATTCCGACAAAGTGCGTGACTGGACCGATGGAAGGCTCTTCCACGTGATCACGATGGGGCAAAACCTCATGCCGAGTTATGCCTCGCAGGCAGAGCCCAAGGAACGCTGGGCGATCATTCATTATGTTCGAGTTTTGCAACGTGCTTTGAATCCTTCGCAGTCTGATCTCTCAGCACACGAAAAGGCAAAGACGGGGAAATAGAACTATGACACATCACACACACACACTTGAAGTTAAGAACCCCGGTCCATACCGTTTCTCGTCGACGCTCAAGATGGTGTTCGGAATCTGCGCGCTCGTAGGGATCGCAAGCATCGTGGCGGGACTTGCAACGGCTCCGGAACGAGCCTGGCCAAATTTCCTGCTGAATTATTTTTATTTCCTGCTGTTGGGTCTTTCGGGTGCTTTTTTCGTTGCCTTGCAACACATCACTAATGCTTATTGGAGCGTTACGGTGAGGCGTCTTGCTGAAGGATTAACCGCTTACCTGCCGGTGGCGTTCGTTCTTGGGTTGGTTTTGTTGTTTGGGCTTCACAACCTTTATGAATGGACCCACCATGACGTGGTGGTGAAAGACCGCATTTTAAGCCAGAAGATGGGATACCTGAATACCACCTTCTTCGCGATTCGCTTGGTTGGCGCTTTTGCGATCTGGATTTTGTTTACGCTGCTGATGAGGCGAAATTCTTTGGCGCAAGACAGCTCGGGCGATCACAAGTTCACGCTTTCGAATATCAAGCTTTCCGCCGTGTTTTTGCCTCTGTTCGGGCTCTCTTTCACCATGATGAGTTTTGATCTTGTGATGTCGCTAGAGCCGCATTGGTTCAGCACGATCTTTGGCATCTATTGCTTCTCAGGGTTGTTCTTCAGCGGTCTTTCCCTTTTATCGCTGCTGGTGATTTACGGCAGGAAACAGGGCGTGTTCGCCAATAACCTCGTCAACGAGAACCATTTGCATGACATCGGGAAGCTGATGTTCGGATTCACGGTGTTTTGGGCTTATATCGGGTTCTCTCAACTGATGTTGCAGTGGTATGCCAACCTTCCCGAAGAGACGTCGTATTACATCCGCCGTTTTCACGGGGGCTGGTGGCCTTTCTCGATCTTCTTGTTCGTGATCCACTTCGTGGTGCCTTTTTTCGGGCTGCTGCCGCGGGAGGCGAAACGTTGCGAGTCGTATCTGAAAGCTATGGCCGTCTTGATGCTCGTTGCGCAGTGGTTTGATGCTTATTATCTCGTGATGCCTGTTTTCTTTAAAGAAGGGCCGGTGTTTGGCTGGATTGAAGTGGGCACCTTCTTAGGATTCTTGGGTGTTTTCGCGATTACTGTGGGAAGGTTTTTAGAGAAAGTACCCGCGGTACCCGTGAAAGATCCAAGGCTTGTACAGTGCGTTGCGCATTCTCAGTAAGAGGTTTTGTTAAGAAATGAGTTCGTCCTCAAGCGTTCAAACATCAATGGCTGCCTGGACAGGATCTGGTGCTCTCGCACGCAAGTGGCTTTTCTGGGCTGCAGCCGCGCTGACAGCTCTTGTTTTTGCCCTGATCTCATTGGGCGGACTTGTTCGAAATGAAGGGGCGGGTCTTGCGTGCCCAGATTGGCCTCTGTGTTTTGGGCAGGTCGTTCCTCCAATGGATTACCAAGTTTTCTTGGAGTGGTTCCATCGTTTGATCGCTGGAACCGTGAGCGTATTTTTACTGGCTCTTTCGACCGTGGTGTTTTTCATCCCGCAATTGAGGTCAAAGGTTTGGAAGTTTTGCGCATTTGCTTTGAGCTTGTTGGCCGCTCAAGTGGTGCTTGGGGGAATGACGGTTTTGGGCTTGCTTGATCCGAAATGGGTCTCTTCTCATCTTGCGGTGGGGTTGGCTTTTTTTGGGACGATTTTGTGGCTGACCTTGCGCCTGGGTGAAGGGGCAGAGCAAAAGACGCGCCCTCTTGTTTCTACTCGTCTTCGCAATTTCGGTGTTTTCACGACTACTGTTTTGTATGCGCAGATCTTGCTTGGCGGCCTGGTGAGTTCGAACTTCGCGGGTTTGGCTTGCGCTGGGTTCCCGACCTGCAATGGAGAGTGGCTACCCCCGTTGGAAGGCCTAGTTGGTTTTCAAGTGGTGCACCGTATTGGCGCGCTGGTGACCACGCTTCTTGTTTTAGGGTTTTCGTTTGCTTTGTGGAGAGCCGCAACCTCTGCGAGAACGAAGTTTGTTTCGATCGCACTACCGCTTTTGGTGGTGACGCAAGTGATCTTGGGGGCCAGCAGTGTGCTTTTCGGGTTGCCGCTTTTGGTGAGTGTGGCCCATTTATCCACTGCAACGGCACTACTAGGGGCTTTATTGGTGAGTTTATATGAACTTAAGTACGCTTAGAGCGACGGCGCAGACTGTTTCGCTCGAGGGATCAGTCCCATCGAGTTCTATCTTCGCCAAGATCGCAGATTATGTTCAGCTGACAAAACCTCGCATTGTCTTGTTGTTTGCTTTGACGGGGCTTGCCGCGATTGTCATGGAAGGCTCATTGCGAGCCGAGCCGTTGAAGCTTTGGGCGATCGTCTTAGGAATCGTCCTTACCGCAGGTTCAGCGAATGCGTTGAACCAATACATCGATCGCGACATTGACGCCGTGATGGAGCGTACGCGGAAAAAACGACCGCTTCCGGCCGGACGATTGAGTCCGCAGAGCGCCCTATTTTTTGGGTTGGCTACAGGCACCATCGCAACGGCTCTTCTCTACGGCTTTGGTAACCTTCTTACTGCGGCACTCGGCGTGGGCACCATTTTGTTTTATGTGGGTATCTATACTCTTTGGCTCAAGAGGCGCACTCCGTACAATATTGTGATCGGTGGAGCTGCGGGCGCGACCGCGCCTCTAATCGGATGGGCTGCAGCAACTGGACATCTGTCAGTGGGTGCGCTGGTAATGTTTCTGATCGTTTTTGTTTGGACACCACCCCACTTCTGGGCTTTGGCTCTTTGCGTGAAAGAAGAGTACGCTCAAGTTTCGGTACCCATGCTCCCTGTCGTGGCTGGCGAAGAAGCCACGCGCAGGCAGATTTTGGCATACAGTGTTGCACTCATCCCTTTGACGCTTGTCTTGGGGCTCACGAAAGATTGCGGCTGGGTTTATATCGTTTCGGCTGCTCTGTTGGGCGCGGGATTTCTTTTTAAAGCTTGGAACGTGCTAAAGAAAAAAGACACCCAGTCTTCATGGCGACTCTTTGGGTACTCGATCGTGTATCTGCTCGCACTTTATACCGTGATGATCATCGACGCGTTGGTGGGGCTTAAACCATGATTACGAACGAAATTAAGAGAAGAATCCAAAAGGTCTCTGAACGTTACTTCCTAGGAGGACTTGTTCTTTTCATGGTGGGAATCGCCACCGCGGTCAGCTTGTTTGCCGCTGAAAAGCTTCCGCAAGAACTTGAGAACGTTGGCATTGAGGAAAGACTGGGCGCCCAGGTCGATTTGAACCTCACTTTTCGAAATGAAAAGGGTGAGCTTGTTCCGCTACGCTCAGTGGTGAATGGCCGCAAGCCTGTGCTTCTTTTTTTGGCCTATTACGGATGCCCAAACCTTTGCAACCTGTTCCTCAACGGGGCAACGGAGTCTTTGAAGAACTTGGCTTGGACCGCGGGGAACGAGTTTCAGATCGTGACGGTTAGCATTGATCCTAGAGAAACGCCTGAGCTTGCCTCTAAGAAGAAACTCTCACACCTTAAGGCGCTAGGAAAACCGGAGGCAGCGACGGGTTGGCACTTCTGGGTTTCAGATGTTCAAGGTGACGCAGAGGCTATTACCAATGCCAAGCGCCTTTCTGATCAGGTTGGCTTCAAATATCGCTACGACAAAGATCAAGATCAGTACGCGCATTCGGCTGCGATGATCGTTTTGACCCCGGAAGGAAAGATTTCGCGTTATCTCTTTGGAATAGAATTCCAACCCAAAGACTTAAGGCTTGCGTTGGTCGAAGCCGGCGGACGCAAGATCGGAACGCTGATCGATCACATTTTATTGTTTTGTTATAACTATGACCCAAAGACCAAGAAGTATTCTCTTTACGCGACCAACCTGATGCGGGCGGGTGGTGGCGTGACGGTCTTAGCCGTGGGGAGCTCACTGGCCTTGGTTTGGCGCCGGAATCGGCGAAAGGGAAATGGTAAAAGTTAAAGTGAAGAATAAATACTGGGTGTACTTCAGCCGAAGTGAACTTTTCGGTTCGGTTGAGTAGACGGGAGGAAGATCCAACATGTTCTGGCACAAAGCCTACGCGGGCACGATATCCCTTCCACAGGCTGCGACGAACGCCGTTCGCATCGACGCGCTTCATGATTTCTTGTGGTGGATGAGCGTTTTCTTTTTAGCGCTGATCACATTCGCGACCCTCTACTTCGCCTGGAAATACCATCGAAGTAAGAAAGGGCGCGAAACAGCCTACATCTTGGGAAGCCACACGCTCGAGGCCATTTGGACGATCATTCCTTTGATTTTGATGCTGGTTATTTTTGCTTGGGGTTATCGTGATTACCTCTGGCTAAGGACAGAGCCCCAGAACCCAGTTGAGATCAACGTGATTGGCCGTCAATGGCTATGGAACTTTGAGTATCCGAATGGCCGGAAGACGATGAACGAGGTCTACGTGCCCAAAGGAAAAGCGGTCAAGATGATCATGACCTCGGAAGACGTGCTGCACAGCTTTTACGTCCCGAACTTCAGACTCAAACAAGACGTTGTTCCAGGAATGTACACTTACATCGCATTTGAGGCGACTCTCACGGGTGAACACCCGGTGTACTGCGCCGAATACTGCGGAACGAGCCACTCCGACATGCTGGCGAAGCTTTTTGTGCTTGAGCCCAAAGATTATGACGAGTGGCTTGAGACCGGCAAACTCTCCGCTGCGGCAAAAAACTATATCGGTGCGGCGGCAAAGGGCAAACCTGATCAGCCGAAAGGTTCCGCTGCTCCGACCCAGTCGCTTGCCGATCGCGGAAAGGAACTTTTCAACAGCAAGGGGTGTTTTGCTTGCCACACCGCAGACGGTACGCCCAAGGTCGGTCCAACGTTGAAGGGTGTTTTTGGAAAAACGGAAGAGCTTGCTGATGGTTCAACCGTGAAGATTGACGAAAATTACATTCGCGAATCTTTGATGGAGCCTCAAAAACGGATCACGAAGGGATTTCCCCCCTCGATGCCGCCTTTCAAGGGCTTGCTCTCGGATGAAGAAGTGAATGCTTTAATTGCCTATATCAAGAGTTTGAAATAGCGCACGCGCTATATAAGGAGCTGACGAATGGCGACGACACACGAAGCCGCGCATGGAAATCATGCAAACTACCTCAATGAGTCCAAAGGAATTTGGTCATGGATGGTGACCCTGGATCACAAGCGCATCGGGGTGATGTATCTCTGGACCACCATGATCTTTTTCACCATTGCGGGGTTTCTGGCGCTTGCGTTGAGGCTTGAGCACTGGGGACCAACACAGAACATCATGGGCGCGGATACCTACAACAAGGTATTCACCTTGCATGGCGCGATCATGGTGTTCATGTTCATTATTCCAAGCATTCCGGCGGCTCTAGGAAACTTTCTTCTGCCTTTGATGTTGGGAACGAAAGATGTCGCGTTTCCAAGGCTGAACCTTGCGAGTTATTACGTGTTCTTGGTCGGGGCGGCGATGACCGTGGGCGCGATCCTGTTTGGAAATAGCGTCGACACAGGCTGGACTTTTTACACCCCTTACAGCATCAAGAGTGGCTCGAGTGTGGTCTTGGTTGTAATGGGCGTTTTCGTCATGGGGTTTTCGTCGATCTTCACGGGCTTGAATTTCATCGCTACCATTCACAAACTCAGAGCTCCGGGAATGACCTTCCATCGCATGCCGCTTTTCATCTGGGCGACCTATGCCACCAGTATTTTGCAGGTTTTGGCGACACCTGTAATTGGCATCACGATGTTTCTTTTGATGATGGAGCGCGTGCTTCATGTCGGTATCTTTGACCCGAAACTGGGTGGCGATCCGGTGCTCTTTCAGCATTTTTTCTGGTTCTATTCGCATCCTGCAGTTTACATCATGATTTTGCCGGGGATGGGTATTGTCTCGGAAATCATCGCGACCTTTTCAAGGAAGCCCATCTTTGGGTATCGCGCGATCGCTTACTCAAGCCTTGCGATCGCTGGCATCAGCTTTCTGGTCTGGGGCCATCACATGTTCACGAGCGGTCAGTCTGACTTTTCAAACTTTCTGTTCTCACTTTTGACGGTTTTGGTCGCCGTGCCGACCGCCATCAAGATCTTCAACTGGACTGCGACCTTGTACAAAGGTTCGATCAAGCTCGATGTGCCGATGCTATATGCTCTCTCGTTCATCTTTTTGTTCACGATTGGCGGTTTGACGGGTCTTTTCCTTGCGGCACTTTCAGTAGATGTCCACTTGCATGACACTTATTTCGTGGTGGCTCATTTTCACTATGTGATGATGGGAGGGACAGTGATTGCTCTCTTGGGTGGTCTGCACTACTGGTGGCCCAAGATGTTTGGCCGCATGTACCCGGAGTCGATCGGAAGGGTGGGATGGGCTTGCGTCTTTTTTGGCTTCAACCTTTTGTTCTTGCCGCAGTTCTGGATGGGAAGCCATGGGATGCCGCGGCGTTATTACAATTATCCGGCTGAGTTCACGTTGTCGCATCAAATCTCGACAGTGGGTTCGTGGCTTGTGGCTCTTGGATTCTTGATTCACTTTGCGAGCCTGCTCTGGGCGTCAAAGTATGGCAAGAAGGCCTCTGAGAATCCGTGGGGAGCGAAGACGCTAGAGTGGACAGTGGAATCACCGCCCACCTTGCATAATTTTCATACGATGCCGACGGTCAATTCGTTTCCATACGAATATAAACCTGAGAAAGTTTGAGGGATGAAAATGTCACACCATACTTCAGGACATGGGGGTCATGCTTTCGCCCATCACTTCGAGAGTGCCGAACAAGAGTTTGAGACCTCGAAGTTTGGGATGTGGTTGTTCTTGGTCACCGAAATCATGCTCTTCGGTGGGCTTTTCGTGGCCTATATCATCTTCAGGGGCATGTATCCTGAGATGTTCGTCGAAGCTCACCATCACCTCGATAAGGTCATGGGCGGCGTCAACACATTGGTGTTGATTTGCAGCAGCTTGACGATGGCCCTGGCGATCGGGATGGTCCAACGCAACAATAATAAGAAGGCCTCGATGTATTTGGTGGCCACCCTCTTGTTTGCGGCGATGTTCTTAGTCATCAAGTATTTTGAGTACAGCCATAAGTTTCATGACGGGCTGTTGCCTGGCGCGCACTTTGATGCCGCCAAGAACGGAATTCAGCACCCTAAGGCCGATCTTTTCTTCTCGATTTATTTCTTGATGACCGGATTGCACGGGGTGCACGTTTTGATCGGGATGGGCTTGATCGGTTGGATGCTCAAACGCACGATGTCCAATGAGTTCAGCTCGCAATATTTCTTTCCAGTCGAATTAGTAGGGTTGTACTGGCACTTAGTGGATTTGATTTGGATTTATCTTTTCCCACTACTTTACCTTATCGGGTAGGAGAGCTTTGAAAATGGAAAAGCCGACACATCAGAATTCTGGGCACGGGCATCACATCCTTCCAATGAAGGTCTACTACCTGGTTTGGATAGGCTTGATCGTGCTGACCGTGGTCACCGTGGGTTCGTCTTACATCGACTTTGGCGGTTCGATGAACATCTTGATCGCGATGATCATCGCCACGATAAAGGCGCTGCTCGTGATTCTGTTCTTCATGGGGCTCAAGTATGAGGGCCTTGAGAACAACGTCACGTTCTTTTGCACCTTCGCTTTTTTGGCGATCTTTGTGGGTCTGACGAGCGCTGATATTTTCTATCGTTTTGACACTACTCCGGTGAAAGTAGACGTGAGCGAGTTGCCGGCCTCGTCTGAACCGGTGAATGTGACGGCGCTTGCGAACGCGACGCCTGACATGATTTCAAAGGGTAAACAGCTTTATGCCCAGAATTGCGTCAGTTGCCACGGCGCTGAAGGCAAGGGCGATGGCCCAGCGGCGGCAGCGCTGAATCCGAAACCCAGGAATTTCGTTGCCACCGAAGGGTGGAAGAATGGGCGCGGGGTCGCCGAAGTTTTTAAGACTGTGACGGAAGGGATTCCAGGAACTCCAATGCCTCCATTCTCGGGTTTAAGCCCAGACGACAGGTTTGCTCTCGTGCACTTTGTTCGAAGCGTCATGCCAAACCCTCCGGCCTCGGATGCTGCCGCTTTGGCAAGCTTGGAAAAGCAGTTTAGTGTTGCACCCAAGAAGAGGCTGCCTGTCGCATTTGCGATGAAGCTCATGGCCGAAGACGCCAAAGCCTCGGACGATCAACAAGAGAAGAAGGCCGATCGGGTTGGCTCAGCGACCGATTGCATTGGGTGCGAGACGAGGTAAACGGAATCGGTTTGCAGTCAGTCGCGAACGGAGTTCACTTTACGGATACCGGTTGACTGGTTTACGGGTTTCGGGACTCGGTGCCGGTGAACGGGTTCAGGTTACGTTTTTCTAGGGATCTCAACAAAAGCGCCGAAAGATGTCCAAAGTCTAGACAAGTATCTAGTTTATTGTGAACTAGAGCAAGTACAAAGCCAGTCTTTTCAATAAGATAGCGTTGGTATCTGCCATGCATTGATCTCTTATTTAAGAGAGAGAAAATGCATGAAGAGACAGAGTTTTTTGAGAAGAGTATTGAGGTTGTTTTCGGTCGGGTTCCTTGTTGCTACGGCCTCAACAGTTTGTTTTTCATCCCTTTCCTTAGCGGAAGAGAATCGTACCCTTGGTGATGGCGCCGAAAAGAGAGTTCAAAAATCAGGTTTAGCCGTTCTAGAAGAATACAAAGCAAATATTGATCGAAAAATTCTGGAAGAGATCACCGCTAAAACCCAGGCTCGCGCAAATTTTGAGAAAGAACGCCATGCGGCTGAGCAAGCCGCGATGGACCATGCCATCAAGACTTTCTTGAATTCAAACTCAACCGAGGCTGAGAGACTTAGGGCCGTTGAAGCTCTTGTTCCCCTTTCTGCGAAGTTCTTGAGTGAGCACGCTGACTCGCTCGAGCTCATGAGGGGTGGTTATGCATCGGTCAATCCGGTGGTGCAATCGATCTTTTTCAGGTTGCAGGAAGTCAGCAAGAAGAAGATGGCCGATCCTCATGAGTACCGAGATGCTTCGAAAGTCTTGGCGTCACAAGACAAGTATGACTTGAAAGAGTCGCTTGAAGAGCTTTTCCCAATTAGGGAATGGACGTGTTGGAAAGGAGAAGATCTTAGCGCCATTCAGGCTGATTTTGACCGACAGATTGCTGACGAAAAAGAATCAATTGAGGAAAAAAAACGTAAGATCGCATCAATCGAACAGAGCCCTGAATTTTTGAGGGCAAAACAACTCAAGGTGATCGAAGAGAAGGTCAATGAGATTTTTGATTGCGCCACCTCTATTGGTAGCCAAGATGGCTGTGAAAGAGCGATAGCAAAACTTGTCGAGGGCTTTCCCTACGACGATTTTGATCTCGACTACAATGAAATGAGGATCGTCGATCCTGGTTACGCAAAAGACAGACTACGCGAACCTGTGTTTACCGCCGCTCAGAATGTGCATGATCAGCTAAAGTCAAAAAAGGTCAGGCTTCCCGACGAAATTCAGTCGCTCAAGGAGCTTATGGGTAAGAAATTCGGGCTTCTCTTTAATGAGAGGGTTTCGGATAAAAATCCTAAAGACCACCGTTATGCTCTGACTTCTTTTGGGCAAGATTATCTTTCTTTTTTAGTCTTTGGATATGGGCCATTTGATCCTAAACCTCGAAGCGTGCAAGTGCATCGCATTCCAGAGATCGTAGCTGAAGTTGAAAAGCTCAAGCAACTGGATAAGAAAAACTTTCCCGACGGAGTACCAAGATTACCGTTGAATTTACGTTATCATCCGATAAGCGCTGTTGAAAACTTGCAGTTTTTCAAGAAATACGGGCGAGAAGACCAACTGAAAGAAAAAAAGCAAAAGGTCACCGAGTGTTTTGCAGATAGAGCGGTGGTCGATGAAAAGATTAGGCAGCCGAAGAATGTGGGCAAGGACCTTCCTTCGGCTGGTGATGTTGCCGCATGGCGTACGGACTTGATCAAGGTTGTGAAGAAATACAGGGGCGATCTTGATGATCCGAAGGCGCTTAAGCCAAATGAGCTCTGGTAAACGCAAGTCACGACATCGTTCTTAAGTGCGATTTTGCCTTAGTGAAACAAGGTTTCGAGTCTTGGGTCTTAAGCCGCTCTTGGTTTGTGCCGCGATTCTCCGGTAGTATCCTCTGAGACAAAACGAGGTTTCGAAGGAGTTGGCTTCAGCATTTCGTCTTCTTCCACGCTCACATGGTCATTACCAGCCATTGCTCCAAACGCCGCGGCAAAGGGAATAGGAAGCCCCATTTGCATCGCCATCCAAAGCAGGCCCTCTGGCGCCTCAGAAGGGGAATAGGTTGTGAACACCACGCCGGGGTAGACCGAGTAGCCGAAGAAACCAAGCGCCCCGCAAAGGATGACCGTCAGTACCCAGACCATGAGACCGTTCATGGCTGCGACCACTCGCGAGCGTTCGCTCAAGACGAGGCCAGTGACATAACCGCCTGCCGCGTGGCCTAAGATGACTGAAGTAATCGCCCAGAGCGCTTTTACGACAAGCAGTGCTATAGGGTCGGTTCCACGAAACTGCAAGAGACCAAACGACATTGCAAACAAGCTTGAAATTCCCATCACTGCCGATGCAGTAGTGACCCCTAGAAAAATGGGCAACCAAGAAGGCCGGTGTGTTTCTCGAATGCGTTCTGTCATTTCCATGAATGGAGGAGAGTTGCAAACGACGTTCCTAATGGAATTTAAGGTAGCGGCATTCGTCGCTCGGTTGTTGGAGGCGTAAAGCAGTTACCTATGTTCTGTTACTACTAGTCAGCTCCGGCGCCGAAGCTGACAGTCCCACCACCCAACTTGGCTCTGCGCCGAGCATTCTGAGTAAAACAGTACGTTTTTCTATTTTGGCAAATGTGCGGAGGGCAATAGAATTGCCGGTAATCGTTGGCCTCCAAGGCACGATTCCAAACTCCGGCGCGGGAGCTGGACGCGCGCTCTAGCAAACTCCGGCGCGGGAGTTTGGTGCATGCCTCTTGCCCCACAATAATCCCAAGTCGCCCTCGGTTACTTCAGCGACAAAATGCCCTGGGCCGCCATCCAAGGCAAAAGAATGTACAGCGTCACATCACGTACGAGATAATAGGCGATGAAGCCTGCGACCATCTTCCAACCATAGGTTTTCACTAGCGCTTTTAGCCCTCGCGTTCGGAAGATCTGGGTAGCTTCTTTCACCCAGCGAAAAAAGCGAAACCTCAAAAGCCCTTTCCTAAATCCGTCTTCAGTAGCGCAAAGCGCGCTCCACCGTAAGACCGTCAAGAAGCCCGCGGTAAACATCAAAAAGGCGGCGCTCAGAAAAGGCACTGCCATCCCAAGCGCACCATACATCCAGCCCGCGATCGGAGGACCTAATACGCGAGCGAGGCTGCCAGCAGATTGATAGACGCCCAAAGTGGCGCCGCGCCGCTCTGCCCGCGCGCCCTTTGATGCAAGACTTGAGAGAGAGGGATTCGTGATCCCATTGCCCACAGCCAAAAGACTTAAGGCAAAAATGACGATGGCCGCGTGTTGGGAGAGGGCGAAGAAAATAAGTCCAATCGCCATGAAGAGAGTCCCCAATAGAATAAGATAACCCTCTCCAAACTTCTTCGAGAGCTTGCCGATGAATCCTCCCTGAATCACGACCATCATTGTTCCCATGAAGGCAAGCAACCAACCCGCTGCTTGCGCGTCGTATTTGTAACGATCAGTCATGAAAAGAGCGAAGCATACTTCCAGCTGGGTGATGGCAAGAGTCGCGAGAAAGAAGAGCAGGGTAGCCATTCTTGTTCGCGAATCGCCCATGGTTTCGATAAAGGCCTGCTTATCAAACCGCTTGACCCTGTTCTTTTCCCTCACCGCTTTCGTTGAAGCGGGTTCAGTGAGGCGATAGTAAGCAAAGATGATGTTCACAAATGAAAGACCAGCGGCGAAAAACATCGGAGCGGAGTAGCCGTATCTCGAGAGCACTCCTCCGATGGCCGGGCCGAAAATGAATCCCAGCCCAAAAGCCGCGCCAATCATTCCCATGCCTTTTGCGCGGTTTTCAGGAGTCGTGACGTCGGAAATATAAGCGGTAGCCGTTGAAATATTGGCGCCTGAGATTCCTCCAAAGATCCGTCCAAAGAAAAGCCAGAGCAAGTCAGGAGCGATGCCTAAGATCACCATGGAAAGAGAGGTGCCGAACATGCTGAAAAGCAGAACCGGTCTTCGGCCGATATGGTCTGAAAGCCTTCCCCAAAGGGGGGCAAAGAAGAACTGAGCTGCGGAATAACACATCATCAGCCAGCCCAGTTCAGCCGGGCTCGCACCATATCGAGTCGCATAGTAGGGTAAGATCGGAATGACGATTCCGAACCCAACAAGATCGATGAAGATGACAAGAAAGATGATCAGCAGAGGGCTCTTTTTTGCATTCATAGCCAAGGTTCACGCACTTTACCCAAGCGTGCCTGTTTTCAGAAGCCTTTTCTGCAATTCTTGATCTTAATGAGGGGCCTTACGCCGTTTCCCTCGATTCTTGATTTGCCAGGGCGACTTTTAAAGGCAATTCGACAATGAACGTGGAACCCTCTTTGGGTTTGCTCTCGACGCGGATCGTTCCGCCATGCGCCTCGACGATTTGAGAGGTGATCCAGAGTCCGAGGCCGGTTCCGGCGTAACTTCGAGATGAAACTGCGCGCTCGAAACGTTGGAAGATGCGCTTCTGCTGATCCGACGAGATGCCAATGCCGTGGTCACGCACCTCAATGCAAACTGTCGCAAGCCGTTGTTCGATCGAAATTTCAACGGGCTTGTTCTCCCCGTACTTGACGGCGTTTGAAATGAGGTTTGTCAGGATCTGCTCGATTCGGATTCGATCAAATCTTCCCATCAAAGACTTGGGCAACGCCAATATGAACGCATTCTGCCCTGAGGACGAGCTTGCCCGAACACGTTTTACGACGTCGTGGACAACCTCGCAAAGATCAACGTTCTCGAGCTCTAAGCGAAAGTTCCTGTGTTCGAGGTAAGAGACGTCGAGAAGCTGCTGTACAAATTTAATGACTCGTTTGCATTGCTTCTCCGCGTTTTGCGAAAGCAGTTGAAGTTTATTTTTTTCGACGATCTGGCTTTGCAAGGCTCTCTCAATGAGTTGGACATAGCTATACAGCGCCGAGAGCGGGGTTTTGAGCTCATGCGACGCCACTGAGACGAATTCGTGCCTCGCGTGAATGGCCTCGTTAGCATCGCGATAAAGGATTGCGTTGTCTATCGCTAGCGCTGAACGTCCTGCGAGCCCATGAACGAGCTCACGATCTTGCAAGCCTTGCCTTCGTTCGGGCGAAGTGACGCCCAAGGTCAGGATGCCTATGACCCTGTTGCGGGCCTCGAGCTTCAGAGACCAGGCTTGTTTGATCTTGAGTTTTTTGAACGCCTCGATGCGGCTATCGTTGAGGCTCAACATGCGAATTAGAGGCTCTTGTGTAAGATCGAACTCGATGAGGTCATCTGAATTGAAGATTGTCTTCAACCACTGGCACGGGCCCGTGTTGCTCGTCAGAGAATTCTCTAATGCATGCAAGTCTCTTTGAATGAAAGGGTCTTGATGAGCCACTTTCGCGCGCTCCAGGTTCCAATCGCCTTTCTTCAGGTCCAGAATGCAACAATCCGCTATTTGAGGCACCACAAGCGCGGTTACCGCGGAAATCGTCTCTCGCAAATCTAGCGAGGCATCGAGAACCGTGCTGGCATTGGCCAGGTAGGTGGCCCTCCTCCTGGCCAGTTCGGCCAGGGTGCGTGAATGTTGTTCTTTGAGCAAGAGATTAAGCCGCTCCTGCTGCAGACGATAGTGTAAACTCACATCGCGGAAGCTCCAAACCCGGCCCACTGGTTTATCGTCGATGAGTTGGGGTCTCGAATATCTTTCAAAGATGCGGTCGTCTTTGAATTCGAGAATGTCGAAGCTCTGTTCCAAGGGTTTAGAGTAAAGTTCTCGCAACTTTTTCAAGAAACTCTCCGGGTCCTTGAGTTGCTTCACCGCGAATTCGATGGCGAGTTTGTGGTCGCGCACACGAATGATTTCTTCCGGTATATTCCACATCACGTAAAAAGGCTTATTGCAGGTGACGATCTTTCCTTCTCTGTCAGTGACGAGTATGCCGTCGATCGTTGACTCTAGGGTTGCCCGAAGTAAAGACGCGATACGTTTGGGATCGTTGCTTTCGAAACTCATGCTGATTCCTCGCTTTTGCCCACAGCAACGCTTCTGTGCCAGATTTCATAAAGAAGAAAGCATTAAATGAGAAAAAAACATATAGTAGGCTAGTCGATACTGTTCTTGAATTGTAAGAATGAGAAGACTGGTTGTATGCTCTTAAAAAAATGAACCCAAAGAGCGCTATAAATCCAGAGAAGGCCGTTTACTTTGCCGCCGTCGTCTATACGACCTTTGTGTTTGGTTCAATGGCCATGATGAGCATCGGCGCTGGATTGGTTTTCGCTGTGTGGGTGTTTTGCAGGTTTGGGAAACTCAAGAGCGAGCTAAAGGCCTACGGTAAATCTCCCCTGGCGCTACCTTCGTTGGTTTTAAGCGCGGCTTGCTTATGGTCGTTGATTTGGGCGTCGATTTCGGGGCTTGAGTTTTATGGCGAGAAACCGAAGATCGATTGGGTTCAAGACTCGCGCAAGCTTTGGCATATTGCATTTCCATTTATATTCGCGGCGCTTTTATCGCGCCTTTCAGAGACAAGGCTACGCCGTGTAACCAAGATTTGGCTCTTTGCCGGTCTGGCGTCTGCGCTGCTCGGAATCGCGCAATACTATGTTCCGTTCTATAAACCGATGCTCTTACCCCATACCGTATATGAGGGTTACTCGCAAGGCGGCGGTTTATGGGGTGCGCTTCGAGGAAAGTACCATGCCACGGGGCTTGCGGGTTTCCATCTGAGTTACGCTTCGATCATGGCCTTCCCGGCGTTGGTATGGCTGTCGATCGCGGCTGTTCTTTACCGACGAGTCGGGGTCAAGAAATCAGTTGCGATCGCCTCTGGCGTTTTTTTGCTATTCTTCCTTGCCAATATTCTTACTTATTCAAAGATCGCTTGGATCTCGATGCCCCTTGCGGCGATGGCTACGGCTTTATTTGGATTCAAGGGAAGATCGCGAGTGGTCGTCATCGCCGCCGTCGTCGTCGCAAGCATCGCTTGGTCGACGTCTTCTGAGTTTCAGCTTCGCTTCAAAGGGCTTTATGGCGACAACTATAGCATCAAAGAACGGTTCGCAGTCTGGTCAGCCAACGTCGAGATGATCAAACAGCACCCTTTTTTCGGCGTGGGTTGGCATCACAATGCCGCGTTGACCGAACCTTACTTTCGAAGCACTGGCGAGCTTAACCCATTCGTCTCGCACGCGCACAACAACCTCTTAGACCAATGGGCCAGCACAGGGCTTTTGGGGATGCTCGCTTTTCTTTGGTGGAATTGCGTCGTCTTTGTGATGAGCTTTCGGATTTACAAATTCAATCACACGCTTTTATGGCGAGGATTGGGCTTGGGTTTGATGAGCGGATGGTTGTGTTTGCACCTGAACGGATTGACGCAATCGAATTGGTGGGATGCAAAAGTGCTTCACCAGATCACCTGGATCACGGCCCTTACCTTAGAGCTGCATCGTCGCCACCAAGCTCATGCGGCGGCCAGGCAAAAACGATAGCGGTCTGGTTGATTAACCTGCGCTAAAGCCGTCGCGTTGCTCGGCTGCCGCGAGTCGCCTTGAACACTCTCAATTAAAAGATTTTGATGGCCGTAAGAAGAGGAGACGAGCCATGAGTGCGCAACCAGAACCTAGAACTCAAGCCGATGAGACTTCCGAGACAAGTGACCTAGAGAAGTACCGCGAGCACCGGATGGAAAATGACTCGCCTGATTTGCCATTTCGTCTGCACGGCAGACGCACCGGCAGGGACTGGGGCCTTCTCTTGTTGATTCTGGCATTGGGATTGGCGATTCCCCTGGCTTATATCGCCATCAGCCTGATCAGTGCGGTCATTAGCCAAGATTAAGCGATGGAGGTTTTTATGAAAGTAAAAGAATGTATGACGGATCAACCCGTCTTGTGCGGTTCTCTCGACAGTTTGTTTGAGTGCTCAAAGTTGATGTATCAAAAAAACGTCGGATATTTGCTCGTTATAGATGGCGACGACAAGTTCGTGGGCGTGATCACTGACCGTGATATCGTCTGCGGTTGCATAGCCCAGGGGTTTGATCCGCAAAGTACGCCGGTGACTGAGGTGATGGAACGCCGTTTTTTCACGCTCAAACCCGATCAAACGATAGATGAGGCTCTTCGCGTGATGAGTGAAAATGGGATTCGAAGGCTCCCGGTAATCGATGAGAACAGGTGCGTAGGTATTTTGTCTGTCGATGACCTCATCGTGAAAGAGGCGTGTGAGACCAAAGACATCGCGCCTATCTTCAAGCGACAGCTCTCTGAGCCGAGGTTGACACGGTCGACGGTCGGCGAGGCTGCCTGAGCGCTTCACATTCAAATCACGCTGCTTAAGACTTGTTTAGTCTGAGTTCGATGGTACCCCTTTCTGTTGGATGAGGGGGTACCATGCGAACAACCATTGTTTTCCTTACTGCCACCGTTTTGATCGGTGGTTTCGTTGCGCCATTCCATCTTCGGGCGCAACAAGCGGGCCCGGAGTATCTTGAGCTTTTGGGAATCGCCCAGCGGGCCTTGCGAGAGAAAAAGCTTCGAAACGTCGTCACGTCGGGCT
This sequence comes from Bdellovibrionota bacterium, assembly GCA_040754655.1. Lineage (GTDB taxonomy): Bacteria > Bdellovibrionota > UBA1018 > UBA1018 > UBA923 > JBFMCE01. The sequence continues at coordinate 23,107 of JBFMCE010000004.1, forward strand.
CGGTTCAACCCGCAAATAGAGTCTCATCGATTTGGGCGAAACACCGTTTCTATCGAAAGGGTGAAACTTGGGTTGTCGATTTTACGTCTCGCGAAAGCGCGATCATGCGCAAGAGCAATGCGCCGGAAGATCAGGTTCTCGCGAAACGCAGGCCCTCTGCTTTTATATTCAGCGTCATCGGCGTGGAACCGAACAACAAGATGGCGCGAGTCGAAGTGAGGCAGAAGCTTGAAAAAGACGATGTGCCTGTCGATCCAAGGATCGATCACCTTGTCTTGCACATCAATGAAATCTTCGTCGTCGTAAAACAAGAAACGCATTTTCGCGATGGCGCCCCAGCCCATACCGTCGAATCCTCAAGCCTCTCAAACGTTTCAACCGGGTTTTCCGCTTATCCCGTTGATCTTCCGAACATCAACCTTGATGAGGGAACGACGATAGCGGAGTTGCCCGAAGAACTTAGAGGAGAGGTTGATCCAAAGCAGGCGCTGGAGTTTCGTTCCACCGATCTCTACGGACGTTCGTTGTCGATGATCTGGCGCGAAGGAGATGTTTGGCCTGTTTATGTGAAGAGTCCTACTGGAATCGCAGTACTGAGAACTGAGAGGAGAGACTAAAATGTTCAGCAGAATTCTCTTCGTATTGTTGGCGACGATTCTTGTCGGGGTTGGATGCGGCAAGAAAAAAGACGAAAAGGCCGGTGAAAACGGCACGCAACCCGCGATGAGCCTTGATCTTCAGAGCGGGTCAAATCTTTATGATCTCATGGCGCGTCATTCGAGGGCTGTGGTGAGCCCTCAACCGTGGGCAGGATACTGGTGGCCTTACGTAGGGCAAGGCATCGCGTCGACTTGGCGAGATGGCAGTGGGATGAGTCCTGCGGATAAATACGACGCCGCCTATAAAATCTTCCTTGAATCGCGGGGAGCAAACACCGCTGAATACAAATCAATGGCGGCCTGGGAAAGAACCAGGCACGGCCCGGGGCTAGCCAACGTCGAGTCATGGTGGGGACACTGCAACGGATGGGCGGCGGCCTCGTTGATGGTTCCTGAGCCGACGGCGCCCAAGGTCATCAACGGGATTCGTTTTGAGGTCAGAGATCTCAAAGCGATCTTGTCTGAGTCTTGGATGGAGTTTTCAGGCGATTTCGTTGGCAATAGGGTGAACGCGCCGGGCGATACGGGAAGCGCCGCTTACTGGGACATTGCCCCAGCTCAGTTTCATTTGCTCTTGGCTCACAAGGTGGGAAGGCAAAATCGCGGTTTGATCCTCGACCGCCATACTGGTCATGAAATCTGGAACCAACCGCTTGTTGCTTACAAGTTCGAACCTATCACTCCGGATGATTACTTGGGTGCTCACCCCTCGTTTCCCGAGATCCACCGAGTCAATGTCACCGCGAAGATCTGGTGGGCAAACGACAACGTCGCTCCGGACATGACTACAGGCGCCTTCAATATGGAAGAGAGTGAGTTCACTTCAAACCAATATTTCCCACGGCGTGATGCTCCCTTTCATGGGAGAAAACTCCGTTATGAATTGTGGCTCGATGCTCCCGCCGAGTTTGATGAGGCCGGCAATCTGATCCGCTCAGGCGATATCCTCATCACCGAGGAAGACGGCAGATACGTCGGGGGAGTTTGGAAAAACGGTTCGCATGGATCGATCAATGCTCATCCTGACTATATGTGGATGCCTCACGGGATACAGCATAGCAGCGGCTACAAGAATCCTCGCCTCGATGATGCTTGGGTAAGGGAATATATTGGTACTCCGCATCATGGGAGCTGAAGAGGACTGCTAAAAAAAATAGGGTAACGGATTTCGGTTCACGACAAACGGGTTCGGTTGACGGTTGACGGATTTCGGAGTTGGTTACCGGTCCCGTGGGATTTGGTCACCGTCGACCGCCCCAAGCCCTAGTTCATGAGTTTCCATTCCCACTTCAACTTGCGTTGGGTATCATCGAGATACGATGATGCTACGGGCGAGAGTTCTTGCGGGGATAACGTTTTCAGCTTTGGTGACTTCGTTTTCCTTTCCTCCCTACCAGTTTGGGTTGCTCATGCTTGTAGGCTTGGTGCCTTTGTTCGTTGCGTTGGAAAGCGCGCAGACTTTAAGGCAAGCCGCGTTTCGCGGGTGGTTTTACGGGTTTGTCTCTAATGTTCTGGTGTGCAACTGGTTGGGAAGCGCGATTGAGACCTTTTCAAGCCTTCCCTGGCTTGCAAGCCAACTAGGAATCGTTCTTGTTTCGATCTTAGAGCAGTCTTCATGGGCAGTGTTCGCGGCGGCTAGGTTTTATGTCAATAAACGTCTCGGCATGCGGCCCCTGTTTTGGAGCGCGGCTGCCATCATGGCGCTAGATTCGATTTGGCCGAAACTTTTTCCAAACACGATGGGAAACGCTTTCTACAATGTTTCTTGGCTTGCGCAGGCCGCGGATCTCACTGGGGTCTGGGGTTTGACGGCGGTGATCGTCATTTCAAACGAAGCCTTGGCTCTGGGGTGGCTTTGGTTTGCCAAAGGAAACCGCTTCGGTTTGAAGCGCATTGAAATCTTAAAGCATGCGTCGGTTGCGGTTCTTGTTCTCGTGGCAGTCAGTTCGTATGGCATTTACAGGAAAAAACAAATCCAGGCCGTTCTTCTGCGGAAACCCGACAAGTCTTTTCCAGTCGCGATAGTGCAACCCAATATCAACGCGGTCGCGCAAATCCGCGGTCAGACCAACAAAGAGCTGGCGCGAAGCAAGGTCTTGACCGAGATGATTCGGCTGACCAATGCGGCTCTTGTTTTCAATCCGAAACTCGTCGTTTGGCCTGAAACGGCTTATCCAGATACCTTTCATGGTGAGTCTCTTACCGAAAGCATCTTGGTGACTCAAACCCTTGACCGGTACCTTCGTGAGAACCAGGTCTCTCTTCTTTTCGGCGCGCGTGATCAGGTGGGCCATCGCAGGTTCAATGCGTTCATCTTGGCAAGTCCTGATCGGGGTGGCAGTCAACTCATTCGGCAAGTTTATCACAAGACGCACCTTCTTGAGTTCGCGGAGCATGTGCCATTTGCCGACTCGTCGCCAGCTCTCGCAGAAACAGCGCGAAGTCTTGGCGCGAGCACGTTCAGCTACGGGGAAGGCCCCAAGAACCTGAGCCTTGATGGGATAAAGCTCGGGGTGATGATTTGCCTTGAGGGATTGTTTCCCGATTTCGTGAGAAGAACTGTCGCGGGCGGCGCCGAGATCCTCTTCAATGCCACAAATGACGCTTGGTTCGGCGACACGAGAGAGCCCTCCCTGCATCTTTATCTCACGGCGTTTCGAAGCATCGAGACACGGCGACCGTTGGTGCGCGCGACCAATACAGGCTATTCCACTGTGATCGGGATAGATGGGCAGCTTCGAATGAAGAGCAAACTTTTCACCGAAGATGTTATTTTTGACGACGTTCCGCTTTACAGCGGGATCAAAAGCCCATTTGTCTTTTGGGGGAACACACTTCTTCACCTCTCAGCTCTTTGGATGCTCTGGCCTTGGGCGACCACTTGGCTGCGACGGCGTAAAGCCTGTTGAAGCGGCATTAGCGAAAATCACCTGCGCAGCCGATAGCTGGTTTCTTGCCGGTTGCGCGCTCTGAGCGCTTGTTATGCCAGTCGTCTTGAGTCTTCCATCTTGAGGCATAAGCTGGGTTTTCAAAGAGAGGGTATATTTATGCCGCCCCGCCTGGTCTTGGGTTTTCTTTCGGTTCTCGGTTTTTTTTCGATGTTCTCGTTAAAGGCGCAAGAAATGAGCGACCCTCAAGTTTTGAAGGACTTAGAGGTAGCGCAGCGCCATGTTCTTCAGAAAAAGTCGAAGTTGGCGCGAATCTCAGAGCGTGGTTTGAGAGTCAATGAAGCAATCGCTCTGGATCACGTGCGTTACCAAGAGGGGCAGTCTTGGCGGCTTGCCGTGGCCTTACCCAAAGTCGATATGGCGAGGAAAGAAGCTTCCCGGTTTGAACCAGCCCCCTCTCACAGCATCAAACTTTATCAGTTCAATGTTCTCTCATCTGATCGAGAGCGCGCCAAGGTCGAAGTGAGCGTTCCGGACCGAGATGCTTTTCTGGTCTCGATCGACTCGAAACTCAAGGTGACTCCAGAGAAGTCAGCTGCGATGCTGGGGTTTGATCTGTTCCCGGTCAGCATTCCGGCGCATTTTGGTGATGAGCTCGCAAGAATCGAAAACAAACCCAAGCTTCCCGGAATTTTTGATTCTCTACGAGACAAGATCGTTGAAATAGATGAAGGCGCAGCGCTTGAATTCAATGTTGAAGATTCTCTCGGAAGGCCCGTTCATGTCATTTGGCAAGAAAACCATCCTTGGCCCGTCTATATGAGCGCACCCACAGGTGTAGCCGTGCTCTTAAAGGAGGATCGGTAAATGAAGCGAATTTATCTTTCATTGGCGATTCTTCTTACTTTGATGATGGCGTCTGGTTGCGGCGACGATGACAACGAACAGACGGGCAACGGCGATTCCGAGGCCGGCGTGCCGTACCCCGACGTGCCCGATGGCATGACTGCAGGGAACGCGGCTTCAAATAAAAACTTTGCTACTCTGCAGCGCAGGGTCTCATCGGCATCGGTGAGCCCTGCTCCTTGGGCAGGTTATTGGTGGCCGTACTCAACCAATGGCATCGCAGGTGCGGCTGCAAAGCATGATCTTGCGCGCGGAACTGGAGGCTCACAGTCGTGGGAGGTCTCAAATCACGGACAGGGTCTTGCGGGAGTTGCGGATTGGTGGGGGCATTGCAATGGCTGGGCAGCTGCGGCTTTGCTGATGCCTGAACCCAAGGGGCCGAAAACAATAAATGGCGTTGAGTTCAGCATCAGCGATCGCAAGGCGCTGCTCTCAGAGGTTTTCATGGAAGTCACCGGCGATTTCCTCGGCAATCGCGTGAACAACCCCGGTGATACTTCAAGCGGGGCTTTTCGCGATATCGTGCCGGCGCAATTCTATTTGATGCTCACGAATGTCATTGGTCTTCAGCGACGCGCGTTCATCATGGACCGTTTCACGGGTGTCGAAGTATGGAACCATCCTGTGGTCGCTTACGCGAATTCCCCGGTTCGGAGCGAAGACTACCTGGGTGTTGACCCTGAATTTCCGCAAGTGCACCGCGTGAATGTGACAACCCAAATTTGGTGGGTCGAAGACAACGTGGACCCCAACATCGTCACACCCGCTTTTGACCCTTCGAATCTTGGCTCGGCGTTTAAAAGTCGCACGTTAAGGTATGAGTTGTGGCTTGATGCAGCGCCTCAATTTGATGGCGCTGGAAACCTCGCGGCGGCAGGTGATGTTATTCTGGCCAATGACGCGGGCCGCGCTGTCGGAGGAAGCTGGAAAAACGGGGCATTGCCTCTGGTCAATTCTTATCCTGACTATATCTGGATTCCCACGGGAGCGGCGCGTTCCTCCGGGCACAAAAACCCCCGCATTGATGACGCCTGGATTCGTCAGAATCTCGGTGGTTGATTTCAACCAAATCAATCCCGTTGGCCTCTCGGCGGATCTTTACAATCCGTTCCAACTGATGTGATCTCTCGAAGTCGATCGGTTCGTTCTATTTTGGGGGGATCATGTTCAAAACAATGCTATTGGCTCTGCTCTTCGGGATTCCCGTTTCTTCTTTGGCGCTGAATTCGCGTCAGCTTGCTGCGGAAGACTCTCTGGGGCGGTTTCGCAACACTTATTATTATGTTGTCCGTGAGCAAGACTACGAGCATCTACCCAAAAACGATGTCCTGCTCGCACCTGAGGGAGAAGTGCTTGCGCGAGTGAGCAAGGCTTTTCGCGAGGCGCTGGATATCGAGGGCACAGGACGGCTGATTGATGGGCGATTGGTGAATTTCGCGCGGCTAAAGGCAGGTCGCATCCGGTATATCGTGACGACTTCACCTTTTGGTTTGGGCGTGGGGAATTGCGAGCTTCGTCCGTTTAGGACGGTCGCAGTCGATCCCAAAACCATCCCGTTGGGCGCAACGGTGCGCATCGCCGAAACCGTAGGAATGGTTCTGCCGAACGGCGAGATTCACGACGGCATTTGGCATGCGGAAGATCGTGGAGGAGCGATTCGCGGTGATCGTATCGATCTTTTCGTCGGAGAAGGGGATCAAGGCAGCGTCCTCAAGTCGGTGGGCATCAAGACGCTCAAACCCTTGACCGTTTTTCTTATAGAGAACCCCCGGGCATCCTCATGCGTGAACAAACGTTGAACTCTTCGAACTCCCAAGATCGGGATCAGAGCCATGCGCGGGCGGGCTTCTTGCCCGCTTCGGTTCGAATCGCTAAAGCGAGGGCGCGAGAATTTAGCGAGATCCGTAGAATTTGCTGTGAAACGGGAAACGCCGGAGCACCGATTGCGAAAGAACGCTGGGACTTCTTTGGCGATTTGTGGATCGGTCCGTATGAAAAACTCTTGCCGCAGTGGACTTACGTGGCCAGCGTAGAAGATCAGATTCTGGGGTACCTCACGGGATGCCCGTCTACCGCGCAGTTCGAGTCAAGAAAACGCCTAAAAATCTTTCCTCTGCTTTGGATGGGGATATTGCGGCGAAGTTACCGGAAAACTTCCGATACCCGGCGCTTTTTAAAGCGCTCGCTGGGCCTTTCGAAATCACCGGAGCGCTGCTTTTCGGGAGGATTCTTGAAGATGCTCTATGTCCGGTATCCAGCGCATCTGCACATCAATATTGATTCCAGAGTGAGAGGGCGAAATTTAGGTAGATCGCTCGTGGAAGGGTTTCTCCGCGACTTGAAACGCGAGGAAGTTTCTGGCGTGCATGTTTTTTGCGGGGATCAGGCTCGGGGGTTTTATCGCTCATTGGGCTTTCAGGAATTGAAGCGGATCTCTTACCGTACCGATTCACGCGCGGGTGCGACGCCAGTTTACGCGATGGGACGGTTGTTGAGGGCGTAATCTTCACGTCGCCTGATGACCGAGTCATGCTCATTCCGGCCGTAAAACCAGCGGATAGCGGATAGCCCGGGATTTACGATCTACAGGCGCGGGAAAAGTGATTTTCTTCAGTCTCTTCAAGACGCAGCTGTAAAGATCAGGATCGGGAGCGCTCATCTGATCAATCTGGGCCTTGATGACTTTTCCTTCAGGATCGATTTGAAATTTCAATTGGATGTTCTGGGTGGTGCCCGTCTGAATGCTAACGCTGTCACGGGCGCACGACACGAACTTTTCAGCGTTGCCCTGCATAGTTCTTCCTACCGGACCTTCGGTAGGAGATTCGCCCATCGAGGCGTCGGGCACTTCCCCAATGCCGGCGCAGCCCAAAAGAGCCTGGCTTGCGCCGACAAGAGTCAATAAAAGAAAGATCAAAAGCAACGGATTGCGGGCAGGCATGCAAATAAAAGAGGTTTGACGGGACGTCATGAACTGATCTTACCATTACCATTTGCTTGCTTGAAGCATTAAGCATGTGAGTTGCATATCTGGTGTGCAGCATATGCTTGCCTATCGAACGCTTGCCCAGAGTCTGCAACAAAAGTTTGATCTCCCGCTCGAAGCGAGTTTGGTGAACTTGAGTACGGTCATGAAGTCGCTCGCCCACGAACTGACGCCAGGCGAAGTACGCGTGCTTCGAATGAATGTGGCGTCTGAGCTGCATCAAGTGATGTTGGAAGGGCACCCTCGAGGTTCGCACCGCCTTGAGCGCATGATAGAAACGGTGAGCTCTCTTCTTGAAATTCCCTTTGAAGATGCAAGAAATCGGATTTTGGCGGTGCTCGGGACGCTGCGCGACTCGACTTCACCTTGGGACAACATCAAATATATTGAGCTTCTTGACCGGTTGCATGCCGAAGTGTTGGCCGTACGCTCGCACCAGACGGAAGTTGCTTGAGTCGCCTGTAACGCATCGTCAATTGGCCAGGCGCACGGGGAATAGGGTTTGCACAAGCACGGGAAGGAGGCTTTTATGGTCCCAGAAAATAAACTTCCCGAAAACCCAGAAAACCGTCAGCAAGACCAGAGCTCGTCAAGAGGGGCTGAATCCCAAGGTAAAAGTAAAAGACCAAGGGGACTTGCTGCCGCTGATCCTGAGACGCGGCGAGCCGTGGCAAGAAAAGGCGGCGAAGCCGTTTCAAGAAATAGAAAACACATGGCCGAGATTGGTCGAAAGGGCGGTGAAGCCGTTTCGCAAGACCGCAGGCATATGGCCGAGATTGGTCGAAAGGGCGGTGAGGCTGTAAGCCAAAATCGCGAGCACATGGCTGAAATCGGTCGTAAAGGCGGCGAAGCGCGCAGTGGGCACGGACACCCGGAGGATCAGGAAACGTCAGATGAAAGAAGCCCTGGTTCAGTCCATCCTATCCGTCAACAACAACAGCAAGGAGAATTGAGTTCAGACGAGACAATGCAAAATCCGCAGGGCGAAGCAGGAGTAGGCTCACCCAGCGAGTTTCAAAAGAAGACTGCGGCCGAAGGTTAACCCACCGCAGAGAGCTTGTTCGTGTTTGCAAGTTTCAGGTTCAGTGCTTCGAATACGACGTCTTCAGCGGTTTCAATAAATTTAATTTGCAGTTTCGAAACTACATCTTGAGGGATTTGCTTCAAATCGGTCTGGTTGCGCTTGGGCAAGAGAATGGTTTTTATTCCTGCCCGATGCGCAGCCAGAACTTTTTCCTTTATCCCCCCGACTGGCAATACAGCTCCCCTAAGCGTGATCTCCCCGGTCATCGCAAGCTCTGGATTCAGGGTTTTCCCCGTGAGAAGGGAAGCGATCGCGGTAAGCATGGTAACCCCGGCCGAAGGGCCGTCCTTGGGTATTGCGCCCGCGGGCACGTGCACGTGTAAATCGTTTTTATCGAACTTGAACTCAGGCGCAAGCCCCGGAGTGGCTGCCCTGATGTAACTCAATGCGATGTGGGCTGATTCCTTCATTACCTCGCCCAATTGCCCGGTGAGAGTGACCTTCCCGCTGCCGGGCATGAGGCTTGCCTCGATGAACAAGATGTCGCCTCCATGCGGCGTCCACGCCAGCCCGGTGGCAACGCCTGGCCGCATGGTTCTTTCGGTGACTTCAGGCTGGAATTTCTCCGGACCCAGGATCTCAGGGACTTGCTCGGCGCCAAGCTGGATCGGAGGAATTTTCCCCATTACGATCGATTCGGCGCAGGCACGGAAGAGAGCTGCGATCTCACGTTGAAGTTCCCTGACGCCGGCTTCGCGAGTGTAACCGTGAACCAGCCTGAATATGGATTCATCCGGAAGCACGATGTCATTGGCTTTGAGTCCGTGCTCTTGAAGCTGCTTGGGGATCAAATACTGGCGCGCAATGTGAAGCTTTTCAATAGTCGTATAACCCGTGACCTCGATGATCTCCATGCGATCTCTCAAGGGTGCCGGGATCGTGTCGGCTACGTTCGCCGTCGCAATGAAGAAAACATTTGAGAGATCAAAAGGCACATCAAGGTAATGGTCGACGAAAGATTTGTTTTGCTCAGGGTCAAGAACCTCAAGCATCGCGCTTGCCGGGTCGCCTTGAAAGCTGATCCCGAGTTTGTCGATCTCATCGAGCATGAAGAGCGGGTTATTGGTGCCCACTCGTTTGATGCTCTGAATGATGCGTCCGGGCATCGCGCCGATGTAAGTTCTCCTGTGCCCTCGGATCTCGGCTTCATCTCTCACCCCGCCAAGGCTGGTTCGAATGAACCTTCGACCCAATGATCTCGCAATACTTTGGCCTAAACTTGTTTTCCCGACGCCGGGGGGGCCAATCAGACAGAGAATCGGCCCGTGGAGGTCGTTCTTTAGTTTTGCAACGGCAAGGTATTGCAAGATCCTCTTTTTGACGTGTTCAAGCCCGTAGTGATCTTCATCCAGGATTTTCCGCGCCATCTTGAGATCAAGGTTGTCGTGAGTCGATTTCTTCCAGGGCATGTCGGCCAGCCATTCGAGATAAGTTCGAATCACGTGGTATTCGGCTGAAGCCGGGGGCAGCGACTCAAGCCTGTGCAATTCGTCGTTCACGACCTTTTGAACATCCTCGGGCAGATTCGCCTGATCCAGGCGCCTTTCGATTTCGTCGCTGACTTGAGATCCTTCCTCACCCAGCTCTTCACGAATCGTTCGCATTTGCTCGCGCAGAAGGGCCTCGCGCTGAGCTTTATTGAGGCGCTCACTCATTTTTTCTTGGATGTCGCGCTGAAGGTTCAAGATCTCACGTTCCTTTTGCATGAGCGCTAAAAGGGTTTGCATTCGGCTCTCAACGATCACGTCTTCAAGCAGTTCTTGTTTTTGAGGGGTAGGCAGATTCAAATACGCCGAGCAGAGGTTCGTAAGGTAACCGGCGTCGTCAAGCTTCTCGACAAGCCTCGCTAAAGGCTCGCCGGCGCCGGGCAAGAGATCGAGGATCTCGCGCGCCATGGTTTTCAGGCTATTGAAAAGCGCCTGGGTTCTCACGGAGTCGGTTCCGTAGATGTCGGCGACATTCTCGCCACGCACGCTCAAAAAACCTTCATCTGAAATGTAATCTTCCACCCGGTAACGTGAAATGCCGGTGATGACGAGCTGGTAACCTCCGCTTTCGGTCTCGATCACGCTCTCAATTTTCGCGAGCGTTCCGATGCGGTACAAATCGCCCGTTTCTGGGTCACCATTGCTCATGATGCGTTGGGTGATCACGACCACCAGGTTCTCGTTCTCGCGCGCATGCAGTAGCGCGCGCACGCTGCGCGGCCGCCCGATCACTAGCGGCATCGACGCGCCTGGAAAGACGACTGCGTTTCGAATGGGGAGAACGGGAAGCGTGGTGGGTATCTTCATACCCCTATGATGGGAAGTTACTCAATTGGGTCAAGGATCGGTGCAGTGGCGGGGTGGTCTGTCGAGTTTCAGGTTTTGTTTTTGGCCGCGGCCAACCGTGGATTTGAATCACACACATCGCGTTCAAGCGCTTTTATCAAGCCTTTGTCAAAACCCCAGCTGATGGCGATGCGGTCGGCTTCAAGGTCGTTTGCGATCGGATCGCTACTCAGGTTTTTCGCGCAACGATGGCCCAATTCATGCGCAAGAATTGCGACTGCCTCGTCTCTGGGGCGATCAAGCAAGCTGCGATTCATCTGCAGAAGAAAAGCTCCCTGTGGAAGAGCATGCTCGATGCGCACGATTTGGCTCATTTCAACCGGCGGAAGGATCACCAAGGGCTGAGGACTCGCAAGGATCTGCGAAAGCGCGGGTTCCGGAATTTTGCTCCAAACCTCGGCCCACAGGCGAAGCCACTGGGGCTGCTCTTTCAACCACGCATGCCAGGGTGCTGAACACCAATTCGCGAGAAGGGCGTATTTCATCGCGTATCCCCTAGCATTTCGCGCAAGCGCTGGTTGAGGAGGGGGCGGTCTTCAAACCACTTCCGATCTTGGGTTGCTTTCAAAACTTCCAAGTAACCTTTCTCATGCTTCGTGCCGCGCCAAGCATCTTGGTTTTTATAAAGCGCATCGATATATCGCACTCTCTGGCTTGAGCTGCCAGAGCGCGCTTCTCTTTCAAGAAAGTTCAAAATTTGCTCTCGGTGGGTCTCAGGCCATTTTCCCAAGGCAGCGATGCTTATGATCTCCCTTTCTTGGTTTCGTTTAAGGTGATCATTCTGCAAAAGGATGTCCCAAAGCTCAGAAACAAATTCTTTGGGAACTTCTCGGCCTGAGTTGGCCAAGGCCCTGACGGCTTTGACGTGGTGCAGACCCTTTTTTTGTCTTAGCCATTTCATCATCGCTACCCAGAGGCGCTTGTGTTGTTTCGGATCTTTAGGCCAGGGCACCTTGTCTAGAAGGCCGCTGATTTCAGGATTTTTTACGAGAGCAGCGATGTATTTCGGCCAAAACTTCTTCTCAAGTCTCTCGGGAATAGCGGTCTTCGCCGCATGAGGGACAAGTTTATCAAAGAACCGCGGAATTTCTTGTGTGAACATTGCCCACGCTTCTTCGTTGACGCTTTCTGGCCAAGCCTTCTCTCTTTCGAGAAGGTCATTGAAGATGCGGTGTCGAGGCGTATCGGTTTCTCGGAATGATGGGACAGCAGCACTCCAAAGCGCCGCCCTTCGTTCTTCCGACACCCTATTGAATCCGCCACGCGTGATAAGCGATTGGATGAACGCTGCCTGGCCTTTTGAGAGCTCTTTTGTTTGCCCCAGAAGCCGCACTGCCTCTTCCTGAATTAGAGGATCATAAGTATAGCCAGGACGTTGAAAACGAACGAAGAGTTCATCTTCCAATGAGGGCGAAAATCCTCTTCGGTACTCAGGCTCAGCCATCCAGGTCCACGCCTGTCGGATGTAGCTCTCGGCGCCTCCATAATAGGCCTCTGCAAGGCCAGCGATGGCGGCAAAGTTCTGATGCCCCTTAAGTGCTGCAGCTTTGATGAAGTTTTCGATGCGTTTTTGATCGTGAGGCTTCCACTGCGCCCTTTTTTGAGCAAGGCGCTCTGCTGCTGCCTTGGCCGAGTTTAGATCTCCTTGCTGGAGCAGGCTAAACAGATGTCCAATCTTTTGCGGTAGTTTTGTTTTTGGATTTGATTTGCCAGACTTCTGTGGAGGTTTGCCGCCTTTAGCGAGAATGGCGGCTGACACTAGCGTGTTTTGGATATAAGCCCTTCTTCTGACTTCATAGGGCCAAGCACTGTGCCAATCTACGATCAGCCACTCTTGTGTGTTTGGCTTGCGTCGGATGTCGCTAAAGTTTGCATTGAGAATACGCGCCAGTGCGATTCTGTCTTCATATTCTTCTCGATAAAGAGGCGAGGTTTGAAGTTCTTTGGGATCTTCAAAACGCCTGAATTTATTCTCTTCGGGGATGGCGACAGTCAGTCGAGTTTTTGCTTCGGAATTGCTATTCTCATCGATGGCCTGCGCACTTCGATAAATTGATAAGATGTCTTTCTCTTTTCCCGGAGTGTGCAACCGACACCAGTCTAAATATTCGGTGAGCATGCCTTTTTTTTCGGCAAACTTCACTTCTATGAAAGTGGGAAGATAGTGGTGACCTACCAAAGACTCCATCGCCTCATGCACTCCGATGATATCAATGATGTGGGGCGGGTACTTGTCGCCATCAACTACCGCAAGTGGAGTCTCTGGAGAACCAAATGCCCCGCCATAATCGTCACACAGTTCAGCAAGTTCTAAGACTGCAGGGTCTTTCTGCTGTTCGGCAGGAATCTTGCTTTTTCGAAAGACGTAGTAGGTGAATTCTGGCACGTTCTCGGCAACCCTGACTTTACGGCTTTCGACAAAACCCTGCTTCTCATATCGTTTGAGTAACGCTAAAATTGTCGCTGCTTTTGCGCCATCGATTTGACTTTCGAGCCGAAGTGAGAGGGTGCTCCTCATGCGGGGAGCATGGTCCGCAAAAACTCGTAGGAGGGGACCAAGGCAGAAGCGGTCGGCCGCAGTCGCTTGAGAAGGCGAACCCGCCAAAAACACCAGACACAGTAGGGCTCTAAGGCTCGAGGGCCTTGAAGTAAAAAGGGAAATCCCCATAAGGGATTCATCGGTTTTTTTTACCGAAGCAGAACCTGGTTCAAGTCACCACGACCGTGCAACCTTAAAAATAATACCTAGCTCCAATCGATCCATCTAGGAAGGTGAATGTAGAAGGCGCAAGCCCGACGCCAGGAGCGATTTCAGCAAAGACACCGAGAGGCACTTTTTGAGGTAGGAATTCAATGCCTACAGGGACACGCACCCCAAAGCCCACGCTGCGCCTTGTGTCTGAGCGAAAAAAACGATTGTTCGAGGATCTCGGTTCTGAGGTATCGAAAAAGAGAACGCCTCCTGCGCCCAGGTAAGGGATGAATTGGTCGCTCTTGAAGACTCTTGGAAAGTGCCACAGATAATCACCCAAAATTTCAAAAAATCCGAAGAACGAATAGCTCAGCGCCAGATCAAACGCAGTGGTGGGTGAGTTCCAAGATTTGAGCGTGATGCCAGAGGGTTCTCCAAACATCACGCCAAGGCCCAGGTCTTGGCTCTTGGCCGTGTCGTTTGGGCGAGAGTGGTCTTTTCGCGTGAGGGTTTGCCTAGGCTGAGCCTTGCTTTCAGCAGCAGCGGCGGGCTGCAGGGCGGTCGGGAACGCGTTCAAGAAAAACAGGGACCACAAAAGCATTCGAAGTGAGTGCATGGCTTCTCCTCTCAAAATCTCAAAATGGGCCTGAGCAAAAATATCAAAGAAACTGGGGACGGGAAGGCTGCTTTAAAGGCGTTTGCAAGCTCTTCACTCTCATCATGGAACCTTTGCAACGACTTGAAATGCGCAAAAAGCAGCTGTAACTCGCGGTAATTCCGCATAAAATCATCGCTAAAGTTTTTTCCTAGTTCGTCCGAAGAGCATTTATGCCGCGAAAAATACCCGTCAATGACCTGTTCCAACGTAGGATCGACAAGTGGATCGACGAAGACCCTTCGTCGTTGCTCACAAGGCAAGTAGAGAGGGCTACCGCCCCGTTGCATCAGCTCGTTGCCTTGTTATTGCCCAATCTCTTGATCAAAGAAGTGGTCGATAAAACGCTTTGGGCGGCCGAAGTGTTGACCGATCGAGATGATATTCTGGATAGCCTGAAAGCGGGCTCGGTGGAAGAGATCAAAACGGCGAAAGTTGATCGTTGCGATGCCTTGGCCGATGGCGTGCATGCATGGGCGATTGGCGCCGCCGCAGCCCTTGGGGCTTGGGATTTGGTAGGTCCTCTCGGAACCGCTCCGGCGCTGGTGTCTCTTTTTACATTATCGTTTCGAACAATAAAAAAGATTGGCCTTTGTTATGGCTACGCTACCGACAGCCATTTCGAGAACCTGATCGTGCTTGAGATCTTCGCTTCCGCGAGCAGTCTGTACCATCGCGACAAAGTCCAAGCCATCAAGACCATCGAAACTTTGATGCGCCAACCTACGGTAGATTTGACGAACCTTTCTAAAGAGGCCGTTGAGGCGACGATTGAACGCTTGTCGCACAACTTGAGCAGCAACCTCACACGCAGGCGCTCTCTTTCGTCGGTTCCGGCGATGGGAGCATTGGTCGGTGGATCAACCAACGCCTGGCTTTTAAAAGACGTAGGATGGGCAGCTCGGAACATCTATGCGCTCAGGCGTATTCACGAAGACAAAATGCGAGAGACCGCTACAAAGCAGTCCGAAGAAGTCATTCTTCCGAAAGCAGCTTGATCGAGTGCTTCTGCCTTGGCCTTGGGGTTGGTTTTCTCGGCAAAGTTCGATTCAACCAATACATTTAAGCAAGGTTGACCATGTCCTGACCGTCTGGTAGTTGCATCGCGTCATAGCGCTATGAGGTGATGCAATGTCAGGTGAGAAAAAACCAGTTTTTGGCCATGGGAGCGACTCTTCGGGGTTGAGCCGACGTGACTTTGTTGAAACGGCGTTAAAAGCGGTGGCCGGCTGTGGGGTGGCGGCTGTTGCGCCTTTAAAGTTCGCGAGCGCGTCCGAAAATCCTCGCAAATCACCGCAGATTGAAAACCCCGCCCTCGCAAAAAGAACATCGCTCCGCGAGCGAGCTCTGGTGACGCCGCACCACTTGCTTCAGTCTCATTATGAGGTCGTCGTCATTGGTTCAGGTTATGGTGGTTCGATCTTGGCCGCGCGTCTCGCGCAGAAGGCAAAATCGATCTGTATTCTCGAACGTGGGGCCGAATGGAAGCCTGGCGATTTCTTAGAGGAAAAAAACGAGTGGAAGTCGGGCGATTTCCCCACCAATGGTTTTGCGCTTTCAACGCGCGCCCTGAGATCGCCGCTCAATCCGTTGGGCCTGCTTGACATGCATGCGCCCCTTCAAGGGGACGTCGATGTCATCTCAGGCTCTGGTCTTGGCGGAACGTCGCTGATCAATGCTGCGATCTCGATTCGCCCTGAGCCATTGGTTTTTGAGCAAAAGGAATGGCCCAAAGCAATTCAAAAAGATTACGACAGCGGGGTGCTCGATGCGTACTACTCTAAAGCTGAAGTCATGTTAGGCGCGACTGAGTATGATCAAAATGACGAGTTCGCGAAAACCTCTCTTCACAAGAAGAACTGTGAGGCCAGAGGGGTCAAGACCGGTAACCTCAAGCTGAATGTGAATTACGATAAGTTTTCAGGCGGCTTGAACGCCCTGAATGCGAGGCAAGACGCCTGCACTTTCTGCGGTGACTGCGTCTCTGGATGCAATGTCGGCGCCAAAAACACGCTCACGACAAATTATCTTCCGCTGGCGTCAAAACTTGGCGCTCAGATTTTCACCGGCATGGAGGTGCGTGAGATTGAAAAGGGCCGAACGGGTTATCGCATCCACTATACTTATTATTCAGGCAATCCGGGCCTGCCAAGCCTGTCAAAAAAGGGCTCGATCACGGCTTCCAAAGTCGTTTTGGCCGCGGGCTCAAAGGGGACTACCGAAATTTTGCTGCGCTCGCAAAATTCCGGGTTTCGTTTTTCGAAGCTTTTGGGTTCAAGATTTTCGGCTAATGGAGATGTCTTGGGATTCAGCTACAACGGAAATACTCGAACCAATATCGTGAGCTATGGCGATACGATTAGGGGAGTTCGAGAAGGCTGGCCTGTGGGCCACTCAATCACGTGTTACGGAGACTATCGTGAAAAGGGGCGCAATCTCATGGAGCGCTATCTCTTGCTCGACGGAACGATTCCCACTGCGCTGCTTGAGTTGGTGGGCAAGAGCCTTGCCTTCTATGCTTTGCAACAGCCGTGGAAGTTTTCACTAGAGCAACATGCGCGCATACAAAGAGACTTGTTGAGCCTGCACCCGAAGGAAGACGGCGCCCTCAACCATTCGATGCTCTACCTGGCTTGTGGGCACGACAGTGCAGGTGGAAGGTATGTGCTTGAAGACAAGGCTGGCAGCGTGCACGTCAAGTGGCCTCGGGTGACGGAAGAACATTCTTTCAAGACGATGGATCGCGAGATGGCGGAACACGCCAAACTCAATGGCGGGATGTATGTTTCCAACCCGCGAAGCACTGTTTTTGGAGGCAAGCGCATTCAAGCGACCCATCCTCTCGGAGGCTGTCCGATGGGGGAAACCGTCGACCATGGCGTGGTTGACCATCGAGGCAGGGTTTTTACAGCAGAGGGTTCTTTTCATGAGGGGCTTTTTGTCGCGGATGGATCGATGATTCCGCGCTCACTTGGGGCAACCCCATTGATCACAATTTCGGCGTTCTCAGAGAGAATTGCGGATTACATCTTGGGCCAGAGCTGAGATAGTCAACTGTCCGTATCGTAATCTTCGATCGATTCCATTCGCCCGCACTCGACGAGCCGGGCCAAGCCAAGAAAATGGGGCGGCCCGCATGCGGTACAAAAGGTCTATCATTTGCAGCATGTGAAGCCTTAGACGGAAAGGTTCTATGGCGCGCCTCGCTGGTTTATTTGCAGCGGCAATGCTCACGGCCGTAAGCTCGCTCAGTGAAACGGGTGGCGGCGGTAAGTAAGGACCGACATGAAGTGATTAGAGCTAGAGTCATCACACAAACATCAGGAGAAGTGGAAATGCCCAAAAATATTGCGGTACTCGTCGGGAGTCTTCGAAAGGATTCTTTTAATAGAAAGGTAGCGAAACAACTTATTGCCCTTGCTCCTGAAACAATGAAGTTCGATCTCGTCGAGATAGGTCAGCTCTCACTTTATAATCAAGACCTCGATGACAATCCGCCCGAAGAGTGGCTTGAGTTTCGTGATCAAATAAGAAAGTCTGACGGTGTCTTGTTTGTTACGCCTGAATACAACCGTTCCATTCCCGGTGTCTTGAAAAACGCCATTGATATCGGATCTCGCCCCTATGGTGAAAGCGCCTGGGAAAGAAAACCAGCTGCCGTGATCAGTGTCACGCCCGGCCGTACCGGCGCATTTGGCGCCAACCATCATTTAAGGCAGTGCCTTGTGTTCCTTGACATGCCTTGCATGCAACAGCCAGAGGCTTATATTGGCGGAGCCGGAAAACTATTCAATGCGAACGATGAGATAGAAGATGAGTCGACGCGTGAACTTCTCAGAAGCTTCATCACGTCATTTTCTGAATGGGTGACGGTATTGTCAGAAACACGCGGCTCAAAACCTCAAGCAGCGTAGCGCTTAAAGTTTAAACGCCGCCTGAGGCCTTCATGCCGCTCGGGCGAATTAAAGAGTTAGGCCGTGCTAAAGCTCAATTTTCACCATCTGTATTATTTTTTTGTGATCGCGGAAGAGCGGCAAATCGCGCGCGCAGCCAGGCGACTAAGAATTGGCCAGCCAGCCTTGAGTACCCAGCTTAAAAATTTTGAACGATTTTTGGGAGTGAACCTTTTCAATAGAAAGCGCGGGCAAGCGATTACGCTCACCAGGCACGGCGAGATTCTTTACAGGTATAGCAAAGAGATATTCCATCTTTCTGACGAAATGCTTTCTTCCGTAAAAGGGCTTACGACCGAGAATACTCTGCATTTGAAAGTGGGCGCATTGGACTGGCTGCCGAAACGCGAAGTAAGCGAATTGATATCATCGGATCGGCGGAATAAATTATCCGCAATCCGGTGTTATCGCACCACCACAAAACCGATCGCCTCTTGAACCTTGCGCAAAGTCACTTGCGCGCGGGCGCGAGCTTGCTCGGCGCTTCGTTTGAACATTCGGTCAAGCTCGCCCTTGTCTTTCAGAAGCTGTTGGTATTTTTCGCGAATTGGTTTGATGCATTCCACGACAAGTTCAGCGGTTTCAACCTTCAGGTGACCATACTGTTTTCCACGGTAACCTTCGACGATCTGTTCCGCGGCCTTTCCAGTGATTGCGGATTGAATCGCGATGAGGTTCTTGATCCCGGGTTTCTCATCGGTATAGGCAATCTCGCTGCCCGAATCCGTCACGGCGCGTTTGAGCTTCTTTAAGATCGTAGAATCATCATCAGAAATATAGACGACCGCATTGGGATCAGGATCAGATTTCGACATCTTCGCAGTGGGGTCGGTCAAACTCATGATTTTTGCGCCCACAGGCGGAATGAAAACCTCAGGCACGACGAAAAGCTCGCCATAAGCGTTGTTCATCCGCATCGCGAGGTCGCGGGTCAGCTCAAGATGCTGTTTCTGGTCTTGTCCCACGGGAACCAAGTTCGCTTGATAAAGCAAGATATCGGCTGCCATCAGAGCGGGATAGCTAAATAATCCCACTCCGATATTTTTCTGTTTTGCGCTCTTGTCCTTGAACTGCGTCATGCGACTCAGTTCCCCCATGTAGCTCTGGCAACTTAAGATCCATCCCAGCTCGGCATGCTCTGGTACGTGGGATTGAATGAAAACCAGGTTTTTTTGAGGATCGATCCCAGAGGCCAAATAGATGGCTGCTGCTTCGTAACTGAGCGAGCGCAAAACTTCAGGATCACGACGGATCGTGATGGCGTGCATATCGACCACGCAGAAAAGGCAGTCGTAATTTTTCTGCAGCTGCACCCAGTTTTTCAGCGCCCCAAGGTAGTTTCCCAGCATGAGGCCGCCCGAGGGTTGAACACCCGATAAAATAATCTGACGCTTCTCAGTCATTTTCCCTTTTTATGGTAAGTTGGCGCCGATGGCTAGGGTTCATTTTACATTGCCAACCCCTGATTGGAGCCCTTTCAGGGTCGAACGAAATATCTTGATCGCCCCACGCCCTATTACAGCGCCCGGGTTCAAGGGCGTAGGCGATCGTTTGCGAACCGCTGCTTTTGCCGAGGTTCAGGCCGAAGCCGCGTTTCTTTGGGCCACCCAAAACTATCCTGACGCTCAGCCCGAGCTGCGTGAATCTTGGCGTCTGTTGGCAAACGAAGAAAAAAAGCACCTTCACTGGTTGTTAGGGCGGATGCAGGAACTTTCGATCGACATTGCCGAAAGACCAGTCAGCGATATACTTTGGCATTCATTGACGCGTTGTCAAAATGCACGCGAGTTCTGTCACCACATGGCCGGCGCGGAAGAAAGAGGGTGTCGGGCTGGAGAGAGGTTTGCCCAAACTATTTTACGAGTCGACCCTGAAAGCGCGCGCGTCTTTGGGCAAATTGCTGTTGAAGAAAAAAGTCACATTGAACTTGCGTACCGATTTTTCCCGCTTGAGCGCAAAGCTTAGCACCAGAGTTGCATCTGCCTTGACCTCCAAAGCGTTTTGAAAAGCAAACTAAAGTAAGGAGTCAAATTATGCCGTTGCGCGACATCATCAAAGAAAAGGTCCATGCTTGCTCTAAAGAAACTTCGGTTCTTGACGTGGCGGATCTGATGAAGAAAAAAGATATTGGAGCGGTGCTCGTGGTTGAAGACGGGCGTCCGATCGGTATTGTGACTGATCGTGACATCGCTGTGCGCTGTATTGCTGACCGAGTGGATTTTTCGATTCCAGTGCATCGGATCATGACGGCAACACCTGTCGTTATCGATGAAAACAAAGGCCTTCAAGACGTCATTGTGCTCATGAAAAAGCATCAAGTGCGCAGGATTCCTGTAGTCGACCCAAGCGGGCAAGCGATTGGCCTGATTTCGTTTGGAGATGTTTTTGGTTTGATCGCCAAAGAAATGAGCGATCTTTCGTACGACACTCCGGTCATTGCCGCAGCCTGATGAGATGCAAACTGCATTTTGAATTGCACGGTTGACCGCCATGATGGGTCCGACATTTGCACCCCTTCTTGCCCGCATACGGCACGGAAGGGGTGTACAATGAAAAATATTCTTTATTACAGTCTTATAATCTCAGCAGTCCATTGGTTGGTTCCCGCTCAAAACTTCAATATCGTTGAAGCGAATGAAGAGCATGACAAAATGTCGCAGTCCTCTATCAGCGAAGGTGAGTCACGCGGGGGGATGGAGTCGGATCAAGGTAAACAAGCCTCAGAGAAGTGGAAGCCAGAATACATGGCCCATACTTACATGACGCGCACGTACCTTGACGCGGCGTCAAGATTTTTGGATGGGCTCGAGCAGCAAAGCAATGCAGATGTTTCGTTGAGCTCAGAGCAGATTCAAAAGCATCTCAAGCATTATGGCGATGAGTCGCTCAAGAACCTCAAGAGCGCAAGAGTGCACTTGATCGAATTGTCAGGAACTCTCTCGAGGTCACCTGCATCAGAAAAAAGCAAAAGCACCGACCACTTCAGCAAGACCAAGCAGAACCTCGACCAAGCGATCAACCTGAATTCGAAACTGAATTCGACATTAAACAGTGGGTCAAAGAGTTGGAATCGTGAACAGCTAAAGAGCCAGGTTTCTCAACTCCAGGAACAACTCAAGTCTGCTTCTGAAAGCCACAGTGAGTTGATCTCGTCTCTAGGTGTCTAAAAGAAAGGTGCAAGGAGCGGTGAGGGAATTGCAGCCTCTTCCGCTGCCTGACTCAAGTAAGTTGAGCAAAGAGTTTGGTTGCGCTAAGCCCAAAGAGGTTTGAATTTGAACTTCTTTGGGCTTGGTTTTTCATTTCTTTCAATCAATCTTCAAAGGCGCGCAAGCCGAATGCTCATTCCGGCAAAGTACACTGAAACGGGCTAAGGCATCGCACTCTCGCCCCGAACGAGGCGCCTGCGTAAAGCACGGATTGCAGGTCAGGAACCCCTTTCGGAGGTCGAGCATCCAAAACAGCGGTAGTGACGCCCACCACGCTTCCTCGCTCAAGTGAGAACATCGGACCTCCGCTGAAACCTGCGATGATATCAAGATCAGTGTAGAGCACTTCGCCGTAAACCATCGAGAGATTGCCGACAGTTGCCACAAGGCTTTCTTCCCCCGAAGGCAATCGCGTGACATCGTCATAATTTTTAGGGGAACGGCCTTTGTAAGGCCTGTTCAGAGCTCCCATCATGCAGGGGATACCAGGTCTTGATGCTTCGGGCAGTTTGACATTCAGAATTTTGACTCTACCAAATAAATTCCGTTTTAAGTTGCAGGCGGCCAGATAGTGGGTGTCGAGACGCCTCCTGTCTTTGGCGCTGAAAGCCTTTCTTCGCGTGGGTTTGGGATATCCCAAGGCGATCAGCCGTTCACCTTGAGACAAAGGACCTGATTCGACGGCGAGGTAATCTGGCGATTTGAATAAACGGATTTGGCCAAGCGAAATATCTGTACCCCCATAGTGCCGTGTGGCCGCAATCTCAAACGAAACTTCATAGGATCTTGGTAAATAAACCATTCCCGCGACCGTCTGAGTGAGTTCATTGAGGCTGATCTTGCATGGAGCGCTGCTGCTAAGAACGTGGGCCGCCGTGATGAATTCACCTGTTGGTCCAATGAAAAAACCTGTTCCACGCAGGTTCTTGCATGAAATTTGAAACGTAGATTGGATCAATTGCGGAAGAAATCGGTCGAGTTGGATCGTTTCCTTCTGGTTCAGTCTGTAAAGTTTTTGTAGTTTTTGCGAAACTTGCGCAAGGTCTCTCTGAGAGAGGATGTGAAACCCCTCATCTGCTTTTACGGGCGTCGTGAAAAATGAGAACGAAAGAGCAAGGATGACTAAAGACAAAACCGAAAATAGGGACCCCTCCCCATTTTGTTTGATATACCCCATAACTTACCCCCACTCGCGGCCTACCATAGGGAAAGATGAGAGGGAAGAGGGATTTGAACCCAGGCCTGAAACCAGATCCGGATCCGGACCAGAAACGGCAGCGGATTCGGTTAACCGTCAACGGCTAACGGTTTGACCACAATCCGTTCCATTTGCGATTTCAATTGCGCGACCGAAGAAGGTGTCGACAAAAGTTTAAGAGAGGCTTAGCCTAAGAATTCCTATGAGACGAAACTGGATCATGGGTGTGCTGACCATCGCGACGGCGATGATTGGATGCGCACCATTTTTGGCCCAAGCTCAATACACCCTACAGCAAAGTTTTGAGGCTGCTCGCAATCAGGCAGAGACCGTGGCTATTCAACAGGCTCTGCTTGATCAAGCCGAAGAGCGGTACAATGCTGCAAAGGGAGGCTTGTTCCCGAATCTTCAGGGCATAGCTTCGTATACCCAGTTACCGCGCCCCAGTGGCCCTCAATCAGCATTTACCCGGCCTGATCGGCCTGAAGTGCGTTTAAATGCCACGCAAGCCGTCTTTCGAGGCTTGCGTGAATATGCGGCGATACGCCAGCGCAGGCTTGACGCTGAGGCGCAGCAAGATGCAAAGAGGCGTGCAGAGCTGCAGTTGTATCAAGATTTGGCAGACACTTTCTTTTCGATCCTTTCTCTTGAACAAGACTTGAAGAACCTGGAAACCCAGATCGAGTTGAACCGAAAACGCGTTCGCGAACTCGGCGCCAGGCGGCGCATCGGTCGATCACGGGTGAGCGAGGTTCTCACCGTGGAATCAGCGGTGGCTAGCCTTGAGGCTCAAGCTGCGTCGGTGAAAGCTGAGCTGGGTACAGTTCGAGAGGTCTTTGCACTTCTGACGGGGCTCAAACAAGATTCGTCTTTGAAAGACGATGCACGAGCTTCTCAAGCCCTAGAGCGGCTAGAGCATTACTTAAAGCTCATAGAGCAGCGCCCAGATATCCAAGAGCGTGTCAAACGCGTGAAAGCAGCCGAAGAAGGGATTGCGATCGCCAGAGGCGGCCACTTCCCCTCGATTGATCTCGCGGGCAACTACTACTTGAAAAGGGTGGGGGTGCTTGAGAGTCAAAAGTGGGATTTTCAGGCCGTGCTCACGCTTCCTATTTACTCCGGCGGCGTCATTCAATCGCAGCTTCGCGAAGCGAGCGCCGTGGCTAGGCAGAACGATCTTGAGCTCAATCGAATCCGCAGGGAAGCAGAGCGGGAAGTGCGCACGCACTACCAGAATGTCGTGGCTGGGCAGAATCAAATTCAAGCGCTCACGAGAGCTACCGAGCTTGCCGAGAGGAATTTCAGGGAACAATCGCGCGAGTATGGATTTGGATTGGTCACCAACCTCGATGTTCTGCAGGCACTCAACGTCTTTCAAGAATCAAGGCGCGCTCTTGACCGCACTCGCTACGGGCTTCGCCTCAACCTAGCAAGGCTTGAATCGGCGGTGGCTCTTAGAGGTGTTCGGTGAATCTTTCCGAAATCTCGATTCG
Organism: Bdellovibrionota bacterium; assembly: GCA_040754655.1. Lineage (GTDB taxonomy): Bacteria > Bdellovibrionota > UBA1018 > UBA1018 > UBA923 > JBFMCE01. The sequence goes on from JBFMCE010000004.1 coordinate 47,160, forward strand.
GCGTCCAGTGCTTGCGTGGATGCTGATGGGGGCGCTGATCATTCTTGGCGGCATCTGTTTCATGCGCATGCCGGTGAGCCAACTCCCTGATGTTGATTTCCCGGTAGTGACTGTGAGCGCTTCGCTTGAAGGGGCTGCACCCGAGGTCATGGAGACCGATGTCGTCGATGCGATTGAAAACGCGGTGATGACCGTGCAGGGCGTGCAATCGATCACCTCGGTCGCGCGGCAGGGCAGCGCTTCGATCTCGATCGAATTTGACCTCGATCGCAATATTGACCTCGCTGTGCAGGAAGTGCAGACCAAGATCGCGCAAGCACAGCGCAATTTGCCCACAGATCTTGATCCGGTCACAGTGAATAAGACCAACCCTGAAGACCAGCCCATCATGTGGCTCACCGTGCGCAGCGATAAGTATCCAACCAAAGACATCATGGCCTATGTGCGCGACTACGTCCGCGACCGATTCACGACCTTGCCTGGCGTCGGTGACGTCTTGCTCGGGGGTTACATTGAACCCAATCTTCGAGTGTGGGTGTCGAATGAGGGCCTCAAGAAATATTCGCTTACCGTTACGGATGTCTTGAACACGGTCCGAAACGAACACCTCGAGCTTCCAGCGGGTCGCATTGAGACCGCCACCAAGGAACTCAATGTGCGGATGATGGGAGAGGCGAAGTCGGTCGAAGATTTCAGCCAGATGATCATCAGCACGCGGGGCGGGATGCCCAATTACGCCCCCATCCCCTTAAAAGAGGTCGTTCGCGTCGAAGAGGGTTTGGCCGATCTGCGGCGGCTCAGTCGTTCGATGGGCCTTCCCGCGGTAGGGCTGGGGATTCGAAAACAAAGAGGCTCGAATGCGGTTGAAGTCTCGCACGCGGTGAAGAAGCGTTTGGCGGAGGTGCAGAAGACGTTGCCCGAGGGCATGCAGATCGCCGTGAATTTCGATGGAACGAAATTCATCGAAGAATCGATTGGTGAACTCAATTTCACTCTTGTCCTCTCGGCTCTTCTCACGGCGCTGGTTTGTTGGGGATTTCTAGGGTCGTGGTCGTCAACGGTAAACGTTGTTTTGGCGATTCCCACCGCGATCGTGGGCACGTTCATCGTGCTTTACTTCTCGGGGTTCACGCTCAACACCTTCACTCTCTTGGGACTGAGCCTTGCCATCGGGATCGTGGTCGATGACGCGATCATGGTCCTTGAGAATATCGTGCGGCACTACGAAAACGGCAAAGACAGGGTCGATGCCGCGCTTACGGGATCAAAAGAAATTTATTTCGCGGCTCTTGCCGCTACCATCGCCATCGTGGCGATCTTTCTGCCGGTTGCTTTCGTCAAAGGCATCATCGGGAAGTTCTTTTATCAGTTCAGCGTCACGATGACGGTAGCTGTTCTTCTCTCGCTGCTCGAAGCGCTGACGCTCACTCCGATGCGTTGCTCGCAATTCCTTTCGGTGGGCGAGCGGCGCACGCGAATCGGCAAGGCGATCGAGCATTCGTTTGAACGCATGAATGGCTGGTACCGAAGGGTGCTGGAAGTGACTTTGAACCACCGCTTGAAAGTCATTGCGGGCTCGCTGGTTTTTTTCTTTCTCACCCTGGTTTCAGTTAAGTTCTTGAACAAAGAGTTCATGCCAGCCCAAGATCAGGGCCGGTTCATGGTGCGTATCCAGACCCCGGTGGGCTCATCTCTTCAGTTCACTGATGCGAAATTTAAAGAAGCTGAAAAATTCTTCGCGAGCCATCCGGACGTTGACCGTTACTACACCGCAGTCGGCGGTTTCGGCGGAGGGCAGGTGAATTCAGGCATTGTCTTTATCACCTTGAAAGAGCGTCCCGAGCGAAAGTTGAGCCAACATGAGCTGATGGATGTGACTCGAAAAGAGCTTGCGAAAATTCCCGACGCGAAAGTCTTCCTGCAAGACCTTTCGATGCGAGGCTTCACGGCGTCGCGTGGTTTTCCGGTCGAATTCACGGTGCGCGGGCCTGATTGGGAAAAGCTTGGCGGCCATTCCCAAGAGATCATGAAACGCCTTGAGGCCACCGGGCTGGTGAGTGACCTTGATAGCGATTACGAGACAGGGATGCCAGAGGTCCAAATCACGCCTGACAGGCGAAAGGCCGCGCTCAGAGGCGTGAGCGTGCGGGCCATCAGCGAAACGGTGAATGCTTTGGTGGGTGGCGTGATCGTAGGCAAGTACCCCAAAGGAGGTCATCGGTATGACGTGCGGGTGAGTTTGACGCCCGATCAACGCGCTAGCTCGGACCAACTCAAAGATCTTTACGTGAGAAACAATCGGGGCGAGCTGATTCGCCTCTCAGACGTCGTGAAGATTGATCAAAAACCCACCTTGCAAGTGATCGGGCGCAGAGATCGAGAGAGAGCGATCACGGTTTTTGCGAACGTCGCGACCGGAAAATCGCAATCGCAGGCCCTTGAGAAAGTGGAAGCCATTGCGAAAGAAGTGCTGCCCGAAGGTTACCGCGCGGTCTTGAGCGGCAGCTCTCAGACCTTTCGCGAGTCGGGCCAAAGCCTTTTGTTTGTCTTGTTGCTAGGCATTCTGGTCTCGTACATGGTGCTTGCTTCGCAGTTCAACAGTTTCATTGATCCGGTGGTCGTGTTGATGGCGTTGCCCTTTAGCGTTTCAGGCGCGTTTTTGGCGCTTTTGATCGCGGGGCAATCAATAAATATTTACAGTTTAATCGGGCTTGTCCTATTGATGGGGATCGTCAAGAAAAATTCGATTCTGTTGGTCGACTTCACCAACCAGCTCCGCGATCAAGGGGTTGGGTTGAGGTCGGCTCTGCTTGAGGCCTGTCCGGTGCGATTGCGCCCAATCTTGATGACCTCGTTTGCGACGATCGCGGGTGCCGTTCCACCGGCGCTTGCCATCGGACCTGGCGCTGAAACGCGCATCCCCATGGCTGTTGCGGTAATCGGGGGTGTTCTGGTATCTACTCTGCTTACTCTAGTCGTTGTACCATGCGTCTATAGCCTGGTAGCCCGAGAGCGGCGTGCGAAGGTTGTGTGAAATCAGCAAAAATCGAAGTTTTAGATGGGTTCCTTTTCCTAGTCTTGAGCCTTTTTTGGGCGGGTTCGTTTCCGGCGATCAAAGTCATCGTAAGCGAAGTGTCTCCTTATACGGGCGTATTCTTGCGTTTAGGCCTTGCGACGGCGCTCCTCACTGTTTTTTACAAGGCCATGCGCTGGCCGATGAAAGTGAGCAAGGCGCAACGCCTTAGAGTTTGGATAGGCGGTCTTTTTCTGCAGGCCTTTCCGTTCTTGCTCTTGTTTTGGGGTGAACAATACGTATCACCTGGTCTTTCTGGCGTATTGAATGGAACCACGCCGATGTGGACGCTTGTTCTGGGTGCAATCTTCTTGAGAAAAGATGAACCCATCACTGTCATCAAGCTTTTGGGATTGGTTTTAGGGATCTCTGGCCTCGTGGTCGTTTTTCTTCCAAGCTTAACGGTGATGGGCAGCCAGTTCTGGGGCGTTTTCGCGGTCGCTGTGATGGCTCTTTCTTACGCCGTGGGCACATTGATCAACCGTTCCGTCTTGCTGCGTGACCCCGGTACGAAGCTTCAGGCTTGTTTGTATCAACAACACCTTGCAAGTTTCGTTTTCATCGCTTTTGTCGTCGTTGGCCTCATGCTCGAAGGATCTCTTGCGCCCTTTTGGGAATGGAAGTGCTCGGCCGCTGTTTTGAGCGCGATCGGTTACCTGGCTCTTTTCTCAAACTGCATCGCTTGGGGGATTTATTTCCGGCTTTTAAAGAAGTGGGGGGCGCTGAGGGCGAGCGCGGTGAATTATTTGATCCCAGCTTTGGCTGTCGGGCTTGATTTCTTGTTTTACGGCAATGTTCCTTCTGCCACCCAGGCGTTAGGAATCGTGATGATTTTCGGAGGCATCGTCTTGATTCAAAGCGCCGCTATTGTCGCCGCGAAAGGCGCTCAAAAAAAACGAGCCTCCGTCTTGACCGCTTCATAGCAGGTTGGGTGCCATCCTCTCTGCGCGGCCTCCCTTGAAGACCATGAATTTCGCGATACGGTGGTCTTGAAGAAAAAGGAGATTCGCCATGAAGCAATCGGCTTTTGTTGTGGTTCTAGCGGGCCTAGTGCTTTCGGGAGCAGGTTGTGACCGAAACCGGGATGATAGCAATCTTGTACCAAGGGTTCCGAGCCAGGACTCTTCGTCTCATTCACGGGAAGAGGCGGGCGGAACGGAGCAGGAATCAGCGGATCTGTCGGAGAGCGACACGGTCCAGAGTGATTCCCAGTCTACTGAAGAATCGCAAGCTTTGAATGAGCAGGAGATCAGCCCCGGCTCATCAGAGAGGCGCGAGGTCACCACTCAAGCCCAAAGAACCGCGCGTGAAGGAAAAAAACGCGCGAAAAAAGCCGAAACAGAGCTGAAGCGAAAGAAGGATCAGGCCCGTTCTCAGTTTGAATCGCTAGAGGAAGAGCGTATTGGAAGATCCGAGGCCGAGAAGACCAGCCAAGGAATGGAAGAACCGCCCTCGGTGGAAACTACTGAAACCTTCGGTTCAATCGACGAAGAGAGCATTGAGCGAGAACCCGCTTCCGAACAGATGCTCTCAATGGAAGAAAAGAGAAGGCGATACTGCTCGGATACAAAACATCCGACCGCGCATTTTTTACGCCAAGATCTCGCTTATTCGATCTTGGGAGTGGATTGCCACGGTGATCCTGCGACGAGCTACACGATCAGGTACGGACTTCCTCACGGAGTTCAAAACTTAAGGGAACCTGCCGCCGCTTCGAAGGATCAATGCGATAGCTCTCCTCATGCGCATCCCATGGGACTGCGCTCTGATTTTGAGTATCACGTGACAGGACGGGATTGTCAGGGAGACCGTCCGATGAACGCATTTGATTTGGGCTTGACCCGAGACTAAAGGTTGGGCTTGCGACTGGTAATCTGCTAAGAAGAGGCTTATGTTGCGATCGCCGAAGCGCGTTTTTCGAAGCATAAGCCTTTTTCTTTTTCTTTCGTCCCTGGCCGTTTTTCTTTCAGACTGGCGGTTTTTTGCCAGGCTTGCGACTTATCCGAAGGAATCGCCCATCACCAGTTCGCAGTGGTACTCGCCGCTCGAGAGAGTAGACGCAAGCGCCCTGAATGAGTTGCCAAAGGTCTCGCAGACAGAGGGCCGCTTTCGCGAGCAAACGCTTGAGCAAGCCAAAGGCTACGCAAAAGAAAAGAACTCGTCGGCGTTGATTGTTTTGCATGAAGGAAAAGTGGTTCTTGAATATTACGCGGATGGTTTCGATGCGCGTAGCCTCACCAATTCGATGTCGATGGCAAAGACGGTATTGGCCATTCTCATTGGGATTGCGATCGACGAAGGCGAGATCGGGTCAGAGGAAGATGCGGTCGCGAAATACCTTCCGGAGTGGGTTCAAGACTCACGCAGTCAGATCAAGATCAAACACCTCTTGCAGATGTCGTCCGGGCTTGAGTTCAATGAAGATGGCGGGGATGTTTTTTCCGCTCTGACCAGGATGCATTTGGGCTCGAACCTCCTGCCGTTGGTTTTCGGCGCAAAATCCAAGCAAGCGCCTGGATTGACCCACGAATACATGAATGTGAACGCTCAGATTCTTGGCATTCTTCTCGAGAGAGCGACAGGCCAGAGGTTTTCGCAGTACCTTTCTCAGAAGCTCTGGAAACCTTTGCAAGCGAGCGAGGCTTTCGTATGGCTTGATCGCCCAGGGGGAAGCGCAAAAACATACTGTTGTATTTTCGCCTCGGCGCAAGATTGGGCGAGAGTGGGCCAACTGATGCTGGATCTCGGAAAAACAGCGGGTCAGCGTGTTGTGTCTGAAAAATGGGTGAAGAAGATGGTCACTCCATCGCCTTACAACAAAGAGTATGGCTTTTTGACATGGCTAGACTCAGGCTTTTACTACCTCGATGGTAAAGGAAGGCAGCGCGTCTATGTGTTGCCGAAAGAGAGCTTGGTCATCGTACGGTTGGGTGAGCATGCGAGAGGGTGGGATCATCTCAGATTGCCGGATCTATTTCGCAAAGACCTTCAAATTTTTTAAAGGATTTTTCGATAGTCTAGTCCCTTGGTTTAAGTTAATCACTCTACGAAACCACGAAATTGTGGCATGCATTTAGTCAAAGATTCGGGAGCTACGTACAAGCGATGCGTTACAAGAGAGTTTTAATCAAGTTGAGTGGTGGTGCTTTGGCCGGAGAAGAAGAGATCGGCTTTGATCGGCTTTCAGTCGAGCACATTGTTGAGGAACTCTTAAGCGTTGCAAATGAAGGCCTTCAAGTCGGTATCGTGATCGGCGGCGGAAATATCTTTCGAGGCAATGTCTCAAGAAATTGGGGTATCGAACGCGCTGAAGCCGACAATATCGGAGTCTTAGGAACTGTGATCAACAGTTTGATGCTTCGGGGCGCGATTCAGGCGCGCAGCAAGTTTGAGGTTCGTGTGATGACTGCGGTGCGCATGGAAACGATTGCAGAACCCTTCATTCGGTTGCGCGCGATCCACCATCTTGAAAAAGGTTATATCGTCATTTTCGCCGGAGGCATTGGTCAGCCTTATGTGACCACAGACTACCCTGCAGTCCAACGGGCGATCGAAACTCGTTGTGATGCCATCTTAGTGGCAAAACATGGTGTTGACGGGGTGTATACCGCCGATCCCAAAAAAGATCCGAACGCGAAACGTTATAAGAGTTTGGCCTACGACGACATCATCCTAGAGAAGTTGCACATCATGGACCACTCTGCGCTCTTGCTTGCGCGAGATTACGGAATGCCCGTGCACATCTTTAACTTTGACAAAAAAGGCACGATGAAACGCATTTGCTCAGGCGAGGATGTTGGAACATTCATTTCGCCTAAGACCTTGATGCAAACCATTTAGTATCGCATATCGGTTTAACGTTTACGGGTCACAGATTTCGGAGTCGGTACCGTCAACCGCAATCCGGTTTTTACTGTTTGTTCGTCTTCGCGATCATCGTCTGAAGTTCTCCGCGCTCGTAAAGCTCAGAGACGATGTCGCATCCGCCGATAAATTCCCCATTGATGAAAATCTGAGGAACGGTAGGCCACTGGGTGTACTGCTCAAGCGCATCCCAAAGCGGATCATCCGAAAGGACGTCCACTGAAGCGAAGTTCTGAGCGCCAGCTGCGCGCAAAACTTGGCAGGCACGAGCTGAAAATCCGCATTGAGGGAAGTTCGCAGTCCCTTTCATATAAATGATGACGGGGCTTGATTTCACTTGTTCTTCGATCTTTGAAACCAAAGGATTATTGGCCATGATGGATCCTTTCATATTGTTCGGGGGTATAAGTTTTTAAGGTCAAAGCGTGAACTTCATTGGATTCGACCTCAGTTTTCAATAAACCAAAGACCATGCGGTGCTGTTCCATCATGCTCTTGCCAGCAAATGCCGGAGAGACGACAATGGCTTGCCAATGGTCTTGAGTACCTGTGAGGTCGATTAATTGTGCTTGAGTGCCGGGAGCCAACGACTCAATGCGTGCTTTTAGTTCAGTTGCTGTCATAAGGGGTCTATAGCACAAGAGGATAAGTTTATGAACCGTCAGAAAAGCGCAGTTGAAATAAGTCGCTTGCAGTTTGGTTTTGAAAACACCCTCGTTTTCCGCGACCTGACCCTCAATATCCCTGAGTTTTCACGGTGCTTGCTTTTGGGGGCCAATGGCATTGGCAAATCCACTTTGTTGCGTGTTTTAGCGGGAAAACACCTGGTCAGGGCAGATTCTGTGAAGATTTTTGGCGAAGATCCCTTCTCCGGAAACCTTGGCGTTCATGACGTCACTCTGGTCGCAGAGCGATTCCCATTCAATCTCGATGTGAGTGTCGAGGAGTTGTTACAGAGGCAACGAGCCTCTCAGGAAGTGAAAACAGAGCTTCTTGAGCTCTTGCAGATCGACCTCGCCTGGCGCATGCACCGAGTGTCAAATGGGCAGAGACGCAGGGTAGACTTGTTGCTTTCATTCCTGAACTCGCCGCGACTTGTGTTGCTGGATGAAGTGACGTCTGATCTCGATATCTTAAGCCGCCAGAGGCTCTTGCGCTGGTTGAAAAGCAAGGCAATCAAGCGGCAGATGACCACGGTCTTTGCAACTCATATCCTTGACGGAATGGAGGATTGGGCGACTCATCTCGCATTCTTGAGCCCAGTGGGCCTAAGCGGCGAAGGGGCAACGCTACGTACAATGGGTGTTCTAAAGCGAAATAAAGATTTTATCGAGGCAAAGAAAAAGCATCCCAAGGCGCCTCTCTTATGGCTGTGTGAGAAATGGCTTAAGGAGGATGAGCGTGCCGCCGTCAAAAAAAACTGACACTTCTTCTCCATTTAGCGCGCTCAAAGGACTCAAAGAAAAGCTGGTTCAAGAGCAACACGAGAAAGAGAGAAGGCTCGCCGAGGAGAAAAGACCTGCCAAGACAAAGAACACACCACCCAGCTCGCCTGAAAATGACGCCTCCCTCTTTGCTGCGGCAATGAAAGGGGTGAAGCCCTTAGAGCCCGAAGCTGTTCGCCTGCCTAGAAAACAAGACAAAGTCGGCGCTATCGTCGAGTCAAAGCCTTCCGGGCTCAGCCAAGACGATGAGGAGGTTTTAGAAGAGTTGCAAGGCATGGTCGAGGGCGCGATTCCGCTCGATTACACTTTTAGCGATGAGTTCGTAGAAGGGCGCGCTTCTGATTGCAGCAGGCTTGATTTAGCGAAACTTCGCAAGGGTGAGTTTGCGGTTCAAGCTTACTTTGATCTTCACGGTAAGAATCGGGATGAGGCCAAAGTCGAAATCGCCCAGTTTTTCAAGGAATCGATGTCAAAGAACCTGAGGTGTGTTCTAGTCATTTCCGGACGTGGGCTGAGATCTCCGGGCGGCCGCCCTATCTTAAAAGAGCTCTTAGTGCGATGGCTTGTGGCCGGCCCACTAAGCCGCTGTGTGCTTGCTTTTTCGACCGCACTTCCGCACGACGGTGGGCTAGGGGCGTTGTATGTGCTCTTGCGACGTAAACCAAAATAAAGCTCTGTTGAAATCCCCGCATCTGCTTTGTTGCCCGTCTCGTTGCTCCCGCCTTGGTCACAGCCGCATCGGGCGCCTCGCACCTGCGGGGATTTGAACAGAGCTAAAGCTATTTTACTTCACTACTTATATCCCAGCAGTAGTTCTCCGGTCAGGCGTTTTTCTTCTCTGTCTCAGCGGCTTGATAACGCTTGAGCAGGGTTGAAAAGTGGGTGCGCAGCGCCTGAATAGTTTGCGGATCTTCGTGAAGTCCTTCCAAAGTTTCCGCGATGGCCTCCAGAGTTGAAAGGCATTCTCGCCTAGGTTCGCGGCGCAGTCTTCCATAGAGCGAGCGATTTTGAGGGTTCAAGACGATGCGTTTTAATTTCAGGAGCCAAGGGTTTCGCCACCAAAGGGCTTTTGCCTGGGCCCACGTCCCGTCTAAGATGACAATGCCTTCGATCAAGGTTTCATCGATTAAGAGTTCTTCCCCATTGCGCAAGGCGACTTTGAGTCTGTCTGCCGACCCGCGGCTTTGTCGAGAACCCTTCCTCGGTCCGAGGTAAAGCACGCCCCAGTTTGATGCGTTGACCTGCTTGCCAAGTGCTTTTCCCAGGTTCGGCCATGAAAGGCCCGTTTTTAGGGTCGAATTTTTCAAGCAAAGGTGAGCAAGCCTCGCTGAACCTAGAAGTTTATCCGGTTCTCTTGGGTGTTGAAGGATGAGAACAGGGGTCTTGTTCTCAAAAGCCTTCAGTTCGGAACAGAGGCACAAGAACTCAGGCTTTTGGCATTGAGCGCAAGGTTCAACTTCGGGAGTGGTGGCTGACGGGTTTTGCATGGCGAAATTTAACTACCATATAGACTCTCTCTGACGCCAGAGATAAACTGCGCCGATCAGAGCATCAAAGGAGAGTCTTGATATGAGCAAGTTCGCATTGTTTTTCAGTTTTTGCTTCTTATTCATTTCGGCTTCGGTATTCGCGAAGACGGCCGTCATCCAAACTACGGCGGGAGATATTAAAGTAAAATTATTTGAGGATAAGGCCCCTGAAACAGTGAAGAATTTCGTAGGGCTCGCCAAGGGAGAACGTGAGTGGGTCGATCCTAAGACCAAAAAGAAGGTCAAAGGGCGCTCTCTTTACGACGGTACGATCTTCCACCGGGTGATCAAGGATTTCATGATTCAGGGCGGAGACCCGGAAGGCACGGGAATGGGTGGGCCTGGTTACACATTCCCAGATGAGTTCAAGCCAGACTTGCGATTTAACCGACCAGGACTGCTTGCCATGGCGAATGCGGGTCCTGGCACCAACGGCAGCCAGTTTTTCATCACCACGGTTCCTACGCCGCATCTCAACGATCGCCATACGATTTTTGGCGCCATCGACCCTGATGACAAGAAGAGCATGAAGGTTGTCGACAAGATCATCAGCGCTAAAACCAACTCCGAGAACAGACCCCTTAAGCCTGAGAAGATCAAAAAGATCAAAATCATCGATTGAGGACTTGGGATCTGGGCAGGAAAGTTTTTTGAAAAGCCTCGATCACGGGGAATGAGAATCCATCGAATACCTTCGTTTGCATTTCCACAAAAGGGTCAATCGAGGGTGTTTCGATGGATTTCGAAATCAAGTGCACGAATTCGTCGGCGATACCAATGATCTCAGCGACACGTGAGATGTGGGTCGTCAAAACTTTGCCGGGGAATCCGCTTCCATCTCGTCGTTCGTGATGTTGTTCAATGGCCTGCAGCGTGATGTGGTCGATTTGAGGGAGGTTTGACAGAAGGTGGGCAGCTGCGCGGGGATGATCGTGAAAAAGATGGAGGTCCGCAAGGCTCATGCGTGAAGGGTCGAGATCCTCAAGTTGAGGCGCCGTTTTCAGAAGACCTATGTCGTGGAAGAGAGAGGCGATCCCAACTGTTCTTTGCATGCGTTCGGATTCAAGCCCAAGCGGGCGCAAGAGAAGGGAGCTGACAAGAGCCGTCGCGACGCCGTGTTCGTAGAGGTGAAGGTTTCGCGTGAATTCACGCAGTATCGGAATATGGTCGTAGTGGAGGCCTTTGACGATTTTTTGCAGATTTGAGACGAACCGGGTGGCGTGCCTCAGGGCCTCATCGTCGAGGTCGTTCCGTCGTAAAAAGTTTAGGACCTCTTGCCCGAGATTGAGTGTTTGGGAAGTCTTGAGCGTCGCGGGTATTTTGGTTGAATCAGTCAGTGCCGAGCTGAGGTGGTCGCAATAGTTCAGATACGACGCTTGCATTTCTTTGCGCAGGTAGAAGTGCGTCACTCCTTTTTTGAGATAATTGACCAGGCGCTCTCCAGAGAAACTATCGCCGGCTTGCAAGATCTTGATGTATTTCCCCGAGCGAAGGCGAAGGTAGAGATCGAAGAAAGACTGTCGCCCAGAGAAGAAATTGGCAGCTAGTATCGCGGCAAAGTCTACGTCGTTTGCCGAGAACTCTTGATTGATCGGATCTTCACTGCGTTTGGCTTGCGAAATCAGCCCGGGCACATCCAAGGCTTGTATCACTGGCGCCACCAGAGCTACCATTTCGCTGTATTTCAGGGGCTTCTTTAAAAGCCGTTGTATGGCCAAGCGCTTTAGCGATTGCTCTGAAAAGGGAATTTCTTCAGAATCGCTGATCAAGTACAGAGGGGTTCCAATGCGATGTTGATGAGCGCATCGGATTACCGAGAGTCCACCGGGATAAGAGACTTTGGGATTTACGAAAATTCCTGAGTACCATTCACTGCGGTCGCACAGTTTGATCTGCGCGTCCCGACCTGTCTGAGCAAAGGCTGGAGGAGTGAGTGTGGCGTAGGGATCTCGCCTTAATGATTCTAAAAATTCAGAGTCTGGATCAATGACCAACGGCCGATACGCTTTGTCGATAAGGTACATACTTGTCCTTACCCCCTGTCAGTATCTTCTAGAGCAAGTAAGACACCAAAACCTGAGTATAAAAATACGTGTAATATTCGACATGTTCCGACTCTTTTGCCTGTGTATTTTCAACCCATGAGTGTGTTTTGACTGTGGCGAGTATTGGATTTTGGTTAACTGGTAATCAGTGAGTTTGTAAAAACTGCCAGTGTGATTTCGGCGAGACCGTGAACTTTTTTTATGGTGTTCTTGATTTTAGTATAAAAATATTTTACTCAAGAATGGTCAAAACTATTAACTTTCAATGAGTTATCTTTACCAAGGATAGAAGGCGCTTTGGCACATGACTTGTACTTAGATAGAGCAGGGTTTTTATAGTAGTTGGAAGTAGGGACAGACCGAAAGACAAGTCAAGTGACCGGCACGGCCGGGATTAGGGGTAACTTGAAAAGTTTCCTTATAGGGGTATAGGGGAGCTCTTCAAAGGGAGTGTGAGGCCTACGGCAAGAACGTAGGCCTCACTGATTTCAATCTTTTTCCATTTTTAAAGTTTAATCGCATATTTTTCTCTCCATAAACGTTGCTCTGTGTTACAGAGGCGCCGACAGTTTACTTTTGCAAAGGAGATTCCTTTGGATCAGAAGCACCCTCTGCCTAAGCAGAAACTTGTAGAGACGGCGGCCCAACTTATTTATCGCCAAGGATGGAATGCGACCGGAATAAACCAAATCCTTGTGCAAGCGAAGGTACCTAAGGGGTCTTTCTATTATTACTTCCGATCAAAAGAAGATCTTGGCGCGGCGATCGTCGACCACTATCGCGATTTTTCCGAAAGCGTATACCGACAGACGTTTTTGAATGAGTCGCTGACTCCGCGAGAAGCCATTGAGAGTTATTTCAAACAAAAGTCTGAAGCGATGGAAAAGCAATTGTGGCGTTGGGGCTGCCCGGTGGGAAGTTTTGCAAACGAGGTTGCGGATACCGCGGAAGAAAAAATTGCGACTGCTTGCAGAGATTTCTTGCGGCGTTTTGAAGAAGTGCTCGAGACCGCGATAGCGCGTGCGCAAAGAGAGGGCGTCGTGAGCTCAGGCAAGACGAGTTCAGAGCTGGCCATGCAAGTGAGTTCGGTTTGGCAGGGGAGCTTGCTTTGCATGAAGACGCATCAATCGAGCAAGCATCTTTCGACGGGAATTAAGCTGATTAATGCGACGCTCTTTGCGGATTGATGCGGCGCGCTTCCTGAATTGACGTCGCGTCAAGAAGCGACTAAACGGCTTTAGTTTACAAATTGATACAATCTTGCGTTTTGCGCATGCGCACTCCCATGCTATCGGTGAAAATTCATGTTGCTTTTGCTGTCACTGATACATGCGACTTACCTGCAGTTTGAAAAACTTTTTCGCGAGACGCTGAAATACGCCGCGCAAGCGTCGCTCATCAGCGGTTTTATCACGAGCATGGTCTTGGTCGCGGTCTCGCCCTATCACAAGCACTTCGGGCTCAGGCGTTACCTCCGATTGTTTTACTTGAAACGCAAGTATTGCCTTCAGGCGAAACTCACGGTGCTCGTCCTTCATCGAACAAGGAGAATCCTCGCTCCGGTGGCCTGGATCACTCGATTTAAAATCACCTGCCGTCAATTTGCCCGCCTGGTGCCCTGAGTTCCGCTCCGTCCGCCTTATGATCTCTCGTTATTGAAAATGAAATAGTCCAATCCAACTAGACGAATACGGAAGTGAGAATTTACATGGAATGTAAGCTTAAAGTTTTAGTGTGTGTATGTGTGTCTTTAATGTCTGTTTATTTCACAGGCTGCGCGAGTGAATCGGGCTCAGGTTCGGGAACGGGCGGGGTAAACGCAGCTGGCGCTCGCAGAGAGTTGCCCTCGGCCGAGGACGTCGCCAACGGCTCTGATCTTCTTACGATCGCAGTGCGATACCTCTCATTTCGCGATTCCAGTGGAACCGCGGTCGCAAGCGAATCAAAAGTCCGGAATATGATCGACAATGATGTCGCGGCGGTCTGGAGGCAATGCGGGATTTCGTTTAAGCTTGAGCGTTACGAAGCAGTTGACGCCAGCTACGCAAACGCGCGTTATAGCCCGGCCAACTACTCAGAGCTCAATCAGATGCGCATCAATACCCAATCTGAGAATGACCTTGTCATCATCGGAACAGGAACCTGGAACCGGGCGGGCGATTTGGGGAACAGCGGCAGCAATTGTTACAGCTCCTTTCCGGGCGATCGGGCTGAAGGCATCGTATGTGAGAAGAAGTCGGCCGGCAGCTCTCTAATCATGGCGCACGAGGTAGGGCACTGGCTCAATCTTCGCCATACCAATAGTCCGACCACCGATGCGGTCAACGACACCACTTCGCGAAACGTCGCCTATAATTTGATGGACCATATTGTGCGCCCATCAAATGATGAGCTTACCAAAGGACAGTGCGTACGCGCTAGAACCGCAATTGGGGAATGGCGAAGAAGGGCAGTGCTTTAAAAAAGCTTGGAGTCGCACGAGCAGCTCGCGGCGCTCTGTTTACGGGCACGGGTAACGGAATTCGGTACAAACCGCAATCCGTTCACCCGGCGGTCCCTAAGGCTTAGAAGATAATTTCTTCCACGATTTCACTCAATACCCCGGTGATAGCATCCGCCGCGAGGTCGCCCAACATAGACGAACCTCCTCCTTTACCCTTTATTTTCTGCTTGCTCAGGGCGTCGGCGACGGCCATTTGTTCCTCACTTGGCTTGACAACGAGTTTACGAGCCAATGTTTCGATGAAAAACTTTCTGACGGCAATGGGTTCCCTTTTGAGTTGATCAAGAATAAAGAGAATGTCGTCAAATGTCGCTACCTTCATTGCTTCCACTTTTTGTTCAAATTGCTTGTAAAGTTTCTCGGGGAAAAAGAATTTTCGGTTGTACTCTTTGATGATCCTTGCCAGGTCATCGTCGACGTTTTTCAAGTGGGTCGGAGTGTCGCCGAAGAATCCTTCAGTGACTACGGTATGGGCGGTGTTCTTTTTCGCGAGATCAGCAAGGCCACCTACGGGGATACGTTGCCACCTCTGTACTGTGATCGTCGTTTCGGGAAGGCGGTCTTTAAAAAGAGCGAGCAAATAAGCGTCTTTCTCTGTCTCGCTCAATTGTTGCCAGGAGCGTGAATACCGGCGGGTCGCGTGCAGGTCTAACCCCACTCTTGAAAGAATTCTTTCAGGAATCTTGTCAGCCAACCGGATGGCATCGCTGGTGTCAACGATCTTGATCAGCTTTCTTATCTCCTCCTGCTTTTCCGTCGGAGATAGAGCCGGCCATCTTTCTACATACTCGTTAAAGCTTTTCTCGCTATCAAGCAAGGTGGTGCGTCGGAATTCGCTGAGATGATAATTCCAGAAACTGCAACTCATGTCTGTGCCATAGGCCGGGTGGTTGATGGTTGCTCGTAGTGCGTGGTCGGAAGGCGCTGTTGCTGCGACCTTCTCTAGCTCGCCAAGCGCGTCGGAAAGGATTTTCCCTTCTCTAAGGTTCTCGGCGAGTCGTGCTATTGAGTTTTTGTACTGGATAAGTTGAGCCACTTGATCGACAGCTTCGACGGTCTTCTTGCCGGCTTCGATAACGGCATCCGAGGCGCTAAGAGCCCCTTTTGTTACTTTATTGCCTATATTCGATGACGTTTCTGCAATTTGGCGCGCGCTATTCTGCAGTTTTTTTACGAACCGGTTTACGGCGGGCCCACAAGGGGGAGTAGAGTCGATTGGGTCTTTTTTGTCGTCTGCGGCAAGGCAGACCGAGTGGCATAGGTAGAATGCGAGAACTATGACAGCCGGAAGTAGCCTCATAGATATCTATTCGTTATATACGTGAAAACCTTGAGCAGAGTTCCGAGTAAAGGGTTTACGATAACCGACACCAAATCCGAATCCAAACCTCGGCTCCCGCGCGGGCAAGGCTTGCTTTAAGAGGAAACCCGCGGGATGGGGATGATATCCCCCTATACGGAGTCTACATTTATCCGTTCGTAGTATACGCCTCAATGCCGCGTCGGAGGGGATTCTTCCTCGGCAGAATAGTCTTCTGCCGCGCTTGCTTCGCCCTCGGTTTCTGCCACTTCATTGAGCGCGCTTCGCGAAACCACGATTTCTTCGCTTGCAGCTTGCTCAAGCATCGCAACTGCGGTCTCGGCGATCGAAGCGGGGTCAATATGATGGTACTGATAAACGTCGACAGGCCTGCCAGATTTGCTGTGTTTTCGAACAGCAAGCGTATCTTGCGGAACGCCGACGATGCTTCCGATGTTGTCTAAAAGGCCAGGTTCTCCGTCGCACACCGCAACCACTGGAATGCGTGAGCCGCGCAGAGAGAGCAGGTCCGCCCGTGTTGAGAGCTCTAGGCGATGTTGAGAGCCATTCCCATTGACGTTGATGGCGCCAACCGGAATCGTCGTGGCGCGATTGAGATGCAAATTCGCGTTTACTCCCAAGTTTTGTTTGAGGTGCTGATATCCGGTTTCCCTCCCCAAAGTTCCAATCAAAAGATCGGGCGAGGTGACCAAGATGACGTTGGCGTAAATACCTTGTTCAAGAAGCTTGTCACTCGCTTGAACCGCCTCAACGCCCAATGCCCCCATCGCGAAGATGTGCACGACATTGTCACCAGGGGCATAACCCTCATGACCTTCGTAGTTGACGAGCCAATACCCGCCTTGAAGCACGTCTTGGCGGGTGTGCTCTAAGACCTCTTCGTCGCTCATGCCTTGAAAGCGCAGCTGCCGCTTCAATCGATCGAGCATGGTCTTTTGCTCAATCCCTCGAGTGACGGCGCGAATGAGCACGCCTTCGCGGTTGGTGTTTTCACCCGTGAAGTGGCGTCTGACGGCGTCTGCGATGATCCAATCCATCTCAAGAGAAAAGGTTGGTTCCCAAGTAATTCCATTGGGGATCTGCAGGTCGGATTTCCAAGAATGCTGCGCCCCTTCAGGCGAAAGGGTCACGCCACTGGGAGTTCCCACGAGGATGAAACCGCTTTGCCAATAAACATTGTAAAAGAACTGATCGAGGGCTCTTTTGATGAAGAAGTCATAAATGGTCATCAGCGGCAGGAAAGGTACTCCGATATGATCGAGCATCTTGCCAAATGCGCCAGCACAGCTCATCGCGTTGCCTTCTTCGATTTCAAAACGCAGGTGCCGGTTGGCCTCTTTCTCGAGCGGCACGAGGTCAGGGCGGCGCTTGTCTTTGACTTCGTAGCGAGCCTCGAAGTCAACGGTCCAGTCTGGGCCAAAGATTTTTCCATCCATGCTTGGGTTGAGATTGGTGCTCGTGCCGACGTCCGGAGCCATCGTCACGACGTAAGGAGCCGCCACGGCCCATTTTTTCTCGTCATCTGTTAAAGTCTCATTTTTCGAGCTTCCGGTGACTGCGTTTGCGATACGGATGAGTTTGGCCGCAAGCTGACCCCACATCCATTGGGTGTTCGCCCAGGGCGCTAGCTTAAGATTGACTCCGAACTGCGTCGGAAATCCGCCTGACTGCTCAAGCTGTTGTTTGGCTTTAGCCGCGTTCTTCTGTTTCAACTCCCTTTGCGCATCGATGCCCTTTCTCAAATACTGACCGCGTTGTTTGCAGTACTTCGCTTCTTCGCTTGAGGCTGAAAAAAGCTGAAACAAATCGTTTTCAGCCACTTTCTCCGCTTTTCTCATCGCATCGATCTCTTCAGGGTCTGCCAGCATGCTGTGGTTCCCGGTCATTGCTTGGCACTGCAAGCCCCAACCTTTGATCGTATGGGCTACGATCAACGTTGGTTTCTTGCTGGTGCGGCACGAGCGCAGGGCCTCGGTGATCACATCGATGTCATGTCCACCGAGGTCTTCCAAGAACTCGACCATCTCGGCGTCAGTGAAGCGCAGAAGCTTGTTCCGAAGGCTGGGTGCGAGTTCGATGAATCGCGTGCGGATCACTTTGCCGTCGCGTTTGAGCAGCAGGGCTTGCAGCTCAAAGTCCGCTAAGCCTTCGATGAGTTTTTGTAGGACATCATTTCCCGTCTTCGTAAAGAAAGACTCGCGTTTTCTGCCATGACGAAGCTGAATGACGTTCCAGCCATTTGCCACGGCCATTTTTTCGATGCGATCAGCGTCGGTGCCTCGAATGCCTTCCTCATTTATGATGCGAGTGCCATCGAGGTTTTGCCTGTTGTAGTCAACGATCCATGTGACGTTTCCCAGCTCTCGCTCGGCGATATCCGGCATGCATTCCGCGAGACTTCCTTCGCGAAACTCGGAGTCACCGATGATCGACCAAAAGTGCGCGTTCTTCGGGACAGCAAAATCGTGTTTCTCCGCAAAGCGATAAGCGAGCGCGGTATAAGCGGAAACCACGGGCGGAATGCCGACTGAGCCGCTAGGAAAGTAGTTGAACGAGTCTGGATCCCAAACCGCATGGTACGACTGAAACGCCGGCTCATGATCGGGGTCATGGGGGTCCATGAAAGCACGCAAACGGTGCATGACTTTCTTGGCTTCTTCTTCATTGAAGGGCTGGCCGTCTTTATGTGAAAACAAACCCAGCAGGTGCGAGTAAGAATGGTCCATCGGAGAAGCATGGGGTTTGATCGCGAAATAATCTTGTGGTTCTCGTACCAGCAAGTGCAGAGCCGCCATGAGATGAGTTGTGCTGGCGCAAGCCGCCGGGTGGCCGCCGACTTTGGGATCGCCCTTTTGGACGTCAGGTCGGTTGTTGGCTAAATGAATCATTTGCGTCGAATAATAGAGCGCACGACGGGCGATTCGATTCAAAAGCTCAACGTCTGGGATCTGGGCAGGATTTGCCTTCTTCTTTGGGTCAGCCATTTTTTTCTCCGGAAATGTATACCTTTCTTATATCGGAATGAGGCCGTGCGGATAAGAGTTTTTTCTCGTCCCTTGGTTTCAAAACTCTTTTGTAATCCCCCTTTTGAATTTTGCCGATAATCGTTTGAAGGGGGAGTATTGCGTCGTGGCGGATCCAACCGAAAAGGCCAAAAAAAACATGTCGTTGCAGCCTGGGGCAAAAGAGGCTTCGGCTACTGAACCTTTGCCTGTTCAGGGTGGTTCAGAGCACAGCTTTGGGCCAGGCGCGAACCAGCCAGCAATAGCCCAGACTCCTGCCAAAGACATCAATCTTGATGACGGGGTGATCTCTGATAAAGTTCAAGTCATCTTGGTAAAACCTCACAACGAGACGGTTGAAAAACTAGGCCAGTATCTCGGTAAGGATGAGGCCATCAAGATCCATGAGGTGCCGACGGGCAGTGTTCCGGCTTTTGCCAAGGCCTTGGTGCCGGCGCTGGTAGTGGCCTCAATCATGAAAACGACGGATGTCGTGAAATTCCTCACGATGCTCAAGCCGTTGAAAGAAGATCTCAAATACAATTACATCAAATTCATC